>NZ_JBHXTQ010000087.1:0-37999 GCF_042677305.1 Kitasatospora sp. NPDC127121
CGCACACCCCGGGGGGCTCCACACTTATCTCGCTCGACCACCTGCTGGGCGTCTGTTTCGTCCCCCACCGGGGCCCTAACCCCGAGGGGTGTTCGGCCCACGGTCGTCTCCGGAGGCGGCTTTTGCACTGCGTACCGCTACCGGTACGGTCGGTCCCGCCGGGTGACGACCTCCCGGCGGGCGCACCCCGCGCACCCCGCGCACGCGCGGCACACCGGAAGGGTCAGCGATGGCGATCGCCAAGGCAGAGCGGCTGATGAATCTCGCCCTGTGCCTGATGAACACCAGACGTCCGCTCTCCAAGAAGGAGCTGCGGGAATCCATCGAGGCGTACCGCGAGGCCTGGCAGAACAGCAGCGAGGACGCCTTCAACCGGATGTTCGAGCGGGACAAGGACGACCTGCGCGAACTCGGCCTGGTGATCGACGTCGACGAGAGCGCCCTGGACGGCGAACTCGGCTACCTGGCCCGCGCCGACCGCAACCGGCTGCCCGAGATCGCGCTGGACGCCGAGGAGGCGGCCGCGCTGACCCTGGCCGCCCGGGTCTGGCAGCAGGCCAAGATGTCCGGCGCGGCCAGCGGCGCGCTGCAGAAGCTGCGCGCCGCCGGGGTGCCGTTCGCCGAGCCCGAGGGCCGGACCGCCCTGGAGCCGCGCATCCCCGCCCGGGAGGCCGCGTTCGAGCCGCTGCTCACCGCCGCCCGGGACCGCCGCCCGGTCGGCTTCGAGTACCGCAAGGCCGGCGCCGCCGCCGGCGAGCTGCGCACCGTCGAGCCGTGGGCGCTGGAGTGCTGGCGCGGGCACTGGTACCTGGCCGGGTGGGACCGCGACCGCGGCGACGCCCGGGTGTTCCGGCTCAGCCGGATCACCGGCAAGGTCCGGGCCAAGGCCGGCGCCTTCCTCGGCACCGTGCCCGAGCACGTCGACGTCCGCGCCACCGTCGCCAAGTTCGCGGGCGAGGGCGCCACCGCCACCGCCACCGTCCGGGTCCGCCGGGGAGCGGGCTTCCCGCTGCGCACCAAGGCGCTGAGCAGCGCGCGGGTGGACGACGGCTGGGACGAGCTGGAGATCCCGTACGGCAACGGGCTGGGCGCCGACCTCGCCGAGTTCGGGCCGGACGTGCTGGTGCTCGGGCCCGAGGAGCTGCGGGCCGACGTGATCGACCGGCTGCGGGCCGTGGCCGGGCTGGACGTGGTGAACGGAAGCGGAGGGGTTCAGGCGTGAGCAACGCGATCGACCAGACGCGGCGGATGCTGTCGCTGGTCACCTACCTGCGCGAGCGCCCCGGCGCCGAGGTGGCCGAGGTGGCCCGCGCGTTCGGGATCTCCGAGCGCGAGCTGATCGGGGACCTCAACGTGCTGCCGATGTGCGGCACCAGCTTCCGCGGCGGCGACCTGCTCGACATCGACACCGACGGCGAGCGGATCTGGTGGCACAACGTCGACGACGTGGCGCAGCCGCTGCGCCTCGCCGCCGACGAGGCCACCGCGCTGCTGGTCGCCGCCCGTGCGGTGGCCGGGCTGCCCGGCCTGCGGGCCGGCGACCGGGAGGCGCTCACCCGGGCCGTCGTCAAGATCGAGAACGCGGCGGGCGAGAGCGCCGCCGGCAGCGCCCGGGTCGGCGTGACCTTCGAGGCGGAGGGCCACGTGTTCGCCGACATCGACCGCGCGCTCAGCGAGGGGCGCCGCCTGTGGCTGCGCTACTACTCGCACGGGCGCGGCGGGATGACCGAGCGCGAGGTCGACCCGATCCGGCTGCTCACCGAGGGTCACACCTACCTCGAGGCCTGGTGCCGCACCTCCGAGGACCACCGGATGTTCCGGCTGGACCGGGTGGCCGAGATCCGGGTGCTGGACGTCCCCGCCGACCCGCCCCGGCGCGAGCCGCGCGATCTGAGCGGCGGGCTGGTCAACCCGTCCGCGGACGACCCCGAGGTGGTCGTCGAGGTCTCCTCCGGCGGGCGCTGGGTGGCCGAGTACTACACCCACGACCGGGCCGAGGAACTGCCCGACGGCGGGCTGCGGATCACCCTGCGCAGCGCCGACCCCTCCCAGCTGCGCCCGCTGGCGCTGCGGCTGGGCCGGGACGGCCGGATCGTCTCGCCGCCCGGGCTGGCCGGGCAGGCCCGTGCGGCCGCCCTGGAGGCGCTGGCCGCGTACGGGGAGCAGACCGTTGCCGACGGGGAGGGGCGGGTCTGATCGGTGGAGCCCGGGACCAGATTCAAGGTGTACTGCTCCGAGTGCCGGGAGAAGGTCGAGCTCCCGGCGGAGGAGTTCCGGCTGACCCTCGGTCGCACCCCGGCCCAGGCGCACTACAGCTTCGGCTGCCCGCTCTGCGGGGCGGCGGTGCGCAAGCCGGCCGGGGAGAAGATCGTCGCGGCGCTCGTCGGGGCCGGGGTCCGCACCATGCGGCTCGTCCCGGCCGAGGGGTAGCGGGCGCTCTCCTGCGGACCGGGCCGGGGGGCCGGGCCCGATAGGGTGGGCGCATGTCCTGGATGCTCGTCGCCGCCGTCCTGCTCGCCACCGCGGGCCTGCTGGTCCTCGGGGTGCTCGCGATCCGGCTCTGGCTGGACGTGCGGGCGCTGGCCAAGGGCGTGGACGCGGCCTCGCGGGCGCTGGCCGAGGCGGCGGGGGAGCTGGCGGAGGCCGTACCGGGGCGGTAGGGCCGTCCGGTGGCACCCCTCGGGTGGTGCCCGCCGGGTGAGGCCGTCCGGTGGTGGCCGTCCGGTTGTTCCCGTTTGGTAGCGCCTGTTCGGTAGCACAGGAGGGCCGTCGGTGGTACGGGGGCTGCTGCGGGGAGGCGGGGGCGGGTTACGCTCTCAGATGGCTCCTGCAGATGGCTCCTGAACTGCGAACCGGGGCCGCTGTCCTGTTCGGGCGGCCGTCGTCGTGGCGTCATCCGCAGCGGTTACCATCCGCGGCGGGGGGCCCGACGGGTCGCCATGAGTGAAGGTGGTCGCGCAATGCGCATCTCGATGACCGCGATCGTGGTGGTCGTGATTTTCGCCGTCCTGCTGTTCGGCGCCAAGCGGCTGCCCGACCTGGCTCGCTCGCTCGGGCAGTCGATGCGGATCCTGAAGAGCGAAACCAAGGCCATGCGCTCGGACGGCGCCGAGGAGGACGCCGCCGCGACGCCGCCTCCGGCGCCCCGGGTCGACGGCGGTTCGGCGACGACCGCGGCCAGGACCATCCAGGCCGCTCCGGGCGCCTCGGGCACCGCCCGCCCGGTGGCCGAGCCCGCCGCCGGGCCGTCCGCGGCCGACGGCGACCGCCCGCGCTGAGCGCGGCGCACGTGACGAACGCGACCACGGAGGCCCGTCGACCGGCGGGCCTCGACGCACGAGTTGAGGACCGGGGTTGAGCAAGCTCTCCAAGGCGTCGAAGGCGTCCAAGGATCCTGAGGGGCGGATGGCCCTCACCGACCACCTGCGGGAACTGCGCAACCGCGTGGTCAAGTCGGTCCTGGCGATCGTGGTGATCACCATCGTGGCGGCGATCTACCACAGGCAGATCGAGAACTTCCTGCTGGAGCCGCTGCCGCGCTGCACACCGGAGACCGCCAACCAGTTCAAGGGCAAGTGCGCCCAGGTCTCCAACATCGGTCTGACCGCCGGTTTCACCTGGATGCTCAAGGTGTCGCTGACGGCCGGTGTGGTCGCGACCGTGCCGATCTGGCTCTACCAGGTCTGGGCCTTCGTGGCACCCGGTCTGCACCGGCACGAGAAGAAGTACGCCGTCATCTTCATGCTGTGCGGGGCGCCGCTCTTCCTGGCCGGTGTGGGCTGCGCCATCCTGGTGCTGCCGACCACCGTCGACGTGCTGATCTCGTTCACCCCGGACAAGACCACGCCGATTCTGCCGCCCGAGGACTACCTCGACATCGCCACCCGGATGGTGCTGGTCTTCGGCTTGGCCTTCGAGTTCCCGCTGCTGCTGGTCATGATGAACATGGTCGGCATGGTCACCGGCAAGCGGCTGCTCGGCTGGTGGCGCGGCATGGTCATGGGCATCACGGTCTTCGCCGCCTTCGCCACCCCGAGCGCCGATCCGGTGAGCATGCTCACGCTGGCCGCGCCGATCTGGGCGTTCTACTTCCTCGCGGTGGGCATCGCGATCTTCAACGACAGGCGCAAGGAGCGCCGCAACCCCGACGCCGGGCTGAGCGACGAGGAGGCCTCGGAGCTGGACCTCTCGGTGCAGCCGGTGGCCGGTACGGAGATGGTCCAGGCCTCGGCCGCGCCGACGGCCGGCGCCCCGGTGCCCGCCGCCCGTCACGAGCAGATCGACGACATCACCTGAGCCGGTAGCGCACCCTGAGGCCCCGGCCCGCCGCCCGACGCGGTGGGCCGGGGCCTTTTGGCTGCTCCGGCCCGGTGAGCCCGGGCTTTTGTACTGCTCCGGCCCGGTGCGGGATTCGGCGGGTGGTCTTGGCACGATGGATGGCATGTGACATATTACTGACGTGCTCAAGACCCAGAGACCTCCCCTGGATGTCGTCGTGGTCGGCGCCGGCGTGGTCGGCGCCGCCTGCGCCTACTACGCGGCCCGCGCCGGGCTCACCGTCGCCGTCGTCGACCGTGGACCGGTGGCCGGCGGCACCACCGGCGCCGGCGAGGGCAACCTGCTGGTCTCCGACAAGGAGCCCGGGCCCGAACTCGACCTCGCGCTGCTCAGCACCCGGCTCTGGCACGACCTCGCCGAACACCTCGGCGCGGACGTCGAGTACGAGCCCAAGGGCGGCGTGGTGATCGCCTCCACCCCGGCCGGGCAGGACGCCCTGCGGGCCTTCGCCGTCGGCCAGGCCGCCGCCGGCGTCACCGCCGAGGAAGTCCCCGCCGAGCGGCTGCACGAGCTGGAGCCGCACCTCGCCCCCGGCCTCGCCGGCGGCTTCCACTACCCGCAGGACGCGCAGGTCCAGCCCGCCCTCGCCGCCGCCCACCTGCTGCGCGAGGCCCGCCGGATGGGCGCCGAGCTGATCACCGGCGAGACCGTGACCGCCGTGTACCGGGGGCCGGACGGCGCCGTGCGCGGAGTGCGCACCGACCGCCGCCGCCTCGACGCCCCCGCCGTCGTCAACGCGACCGGCACCTGGGGCGGCGAACTGGCCCGGCTGGCCGGGGTGCACCTGCCGGTGATGCCCCGCCGCGGCTTCGTCCTGGTCACCGAGCCGCTGCCGCGGATCGTCCGGCACAAGGTCTACGCCGCCGACTACGTCGCCGACGTCGCCAGCGGCTCGGCCGGGCTGCAGACCTCCGCCGTGGTCGAGGGCACCCCCGGCGGGCCCGTGCTGATCGGCGCCAGCCGCGAACGGGTCGGCTTCGACCGCACCCTCTCCCAGGAGGTGCTGCGGCGGCTCGCCGCCCAGGCCGCGGCGCTCTTCCCGGTGCTCGCGGACGTCACCGTGATGCGCACCTACCGGGGCTTCCGCCCGTACCTGCCGGACCACCTGCCGGCCATCGGCGAGGACCCCAGGGCGCCCGGGCTCTACCACGCCTGCGGGCACGAGGGCGCCGGCATCGGGCTGGCCCCGGCGACCGGCCTGCTGATCAGCGAGCAGCTGACCGGCAAGCAGCCGGAACTGGACCTCGCGCCGTTCCGCCCGGACCGCTTCCCGGCGGACGCCGGGGCCTGAGCCCGGGACTGCTGCCTGCCTGCCGACTGCCTCGCTCTGTCGATCGCCCTCGTTCGTCGACCAACCCCGGAACGGAGAAGCCGCCGATGCGCCGCACCCCCGCCGACCTGGTCCGGGCCGAACCCGGCCCCGCCCACCACATCGAGTTCGACGGCCGACCCGTCCCGGCCCTGCCCGGACAGTCGATCGCCGCCGCGCTCTGGGCCGACGGCGTGCTCGCCTGGCGCACCACCCGGGTCGGCGGCCGGCCGCGCGGGGTGTTCTGCGGCATCGGCGCCTGCTTCGACTGCCTGGCCACCGTCGACGGCCGCCCCAACCAGCGCACCTGCCTGCTCCCCGCCGAACCCGGCACCACCGTCACCACCCAGGAGGGCAACGGCCGTGCCGACCTCGCCGTCTGACCGGACCGCCGTCGAAGCGGCCCGACGCCCCGACCTCGCGGTGATCGGCGCCGGCCCGGCCGGGCTCGCGGCCGCCGTGACCGCCGCCGACCTCGGGCTGCGCTGCGTCCTGCTGGACGCAGGCCGCAGCACCGGCGGGCAGTACTACCGGCACCCCGCGCCCGGCCTCGGCGCCGCCCGCCCGGACCGGCTCCACCACGGCTGGTCCGTCTACACCGGACTGGCCGACCGGCTCGCCGCGCACGAGCGGGCCGGGCGGGTCCGCTTCCTCGGCGGCCACCAGGTGTGGGCGCTGGAGCGGACCGGCGACGGCTTCGCCGTGCACGTCACGCGCGGACCGGAGGCCACCGACCGGGCCACCGTCCCGGCCGCGTCCGTGTTGCTCGCCACCGGTGCGTACGAGCGCCAGCTGCCCTTCCCCGGCTGGACCCTGCCCGGGGTGGTCACCGCGGGCGGCGCCCAGGCGATGCTCAAGGCCGGGCTGGTGCTGCCCGGACGGCGGATCGTGGTGGCCGGCAGCGGGCCGCTGCTGCTCGCGGCGGCGTCCTCGCTGGTCACCGCCGGGGCCGAGGTGCCCGCGGTCGTCGAGGCCACCGACTACCTCGGCTACGCCCGGCGCCCCGGCGCCTTGGCGGCCGTCCCCGCCAAGCTCGTCGAGGGCGCCGGCCACGGGAGCACGCTGCTGCGGCACGGCGTACGGCTGCGCCCGCGCAGTGCCGTCGTCGAGGCGCACGGGACCGAGCGGGTCACCGCCGTCACGGTGGCCCGGCTGGACGCCGACTGGCGGCCGGTGCCCGGCACCGAACGCCGGATCGCCTGCGACGCCGTCGCCGTGGGCCACGGGCTGCTGCCGCAGATCGACCTGGCCACCGAACTAGGCGCGGCCACCAGGACCGCCCCGGACGGCGCGGTCGGGCTCCAGGTCGACGCCCGGCTGCGCACCACCGTGCCCGGCCTCTGGTCGGCGGGGGAGACCAACGGCGTCGGCGGCGCGGACCTCGCGATCGTGGAGGGCGAACTGGCCGCGCACGCCGTGGCCGACCGGCTGCCGAAGCCCGCACTGCTGCGCCGCCGGGCCCGGCTGCGGAACTTCGCCGACCTGATGGCCGCGGCCCACCGGCCCGGCCCCGGCTGGACCGGCTGGCTGCGCCCGGACACCGACGTCTGCCGGTGCGAGGAGGTGCCGGTCTCGGCGATCCGGGAGGCCGTGGACGAGCTGGGCGCGGGCGATCCGCGCACCGTCAAGCTGCTCACCCGGGCCGGGATGGGCTGGTGCCAGGGCCGGATGTGCGGTCCGGCCGTGGCCTGCCTGGCCGGCTCGGGTGAGCCGGGGCCGGACCGGCGGCCGCTGGCCTGCCCGGTGCCGCTGTCGCAGCTGGCGGCCGGGCCAGCCGGGCCGTCCGGGTCGTTCGGGTCGTCCGGGTCGTCCGGGTCGTTCGGCGAGGCCGGCGACACGCCTTAGGGCATGTTGCGGGCCGGGGACTCTTGTCTCCGGCCCGTCTCCTCTAATAAAATGTCACACCTCACCAAGGAGCTCATCGTGTCCAACACCCCACACGACACCGCCCGGCCCTGGCGCGGCATCATGGTCGCCACCACGATCCCGCTGCGCCCGGACCTCTCCGTCGACTACGACGCGTACGCCGAGCACGTCCGCTGGCTGATCGAGTCCGGCTGTGACGGCGTCGTCCCCAACGGCTCGCTGGGCGAGTACCAGACGCTCACCGCCGAGGAGCGCGCCCGCGTCGTCGAGGTGGCCGTCGAGGCGGCCGGCGACGGCTCCCGGGTGATGCCCGGCGTGGCCGCCTACGGCAGTGCCGAGTCCCGTCGCTGGGCCGAGCAGGCCGCCGAGGCCGGCGCCGGCTCCGTGCTCCTGCTGCCGCCGAACGCCTTCCGGGCCGACCACGCGTCCGTCCGGGCGCACTACGCCGACGTGGCCAAGGCCGGACTGCCCGTCGTCGCGTACAACAACCCGATCGACACCAAGGTCGACCTCGTCCCCGCGCTGCTCGCCCAACTGCACGGCGAGGGCTCGATCGTCGCGGTCAAGGAGTTCAGCGGCGACGTCCGCCGGGCCTACGAGATCGCCGAACTGGCCCCCGGCCTGGACCTGCTGATCGGCGCCGACGACGTGCTGCTGGAACTGGCGCTGGCCGGCGCGGTCGGCTGGATCGCCGGCTACCCGAACGCCCTGCCGGAGGCCAGCGTCGCGCTGTACCGGGCCGCCGTGGCGCACGAGCTGGACACCGCGCTGCCGCTGTACAAGTCGCTGCACTCGCTGCTGCGCTGGGACTCCAAGACCGAGTTCGTCCAGGCCATCAAGCTGTCCATGGACATCGCCGGGCGCCCCGGCGGCCCCGTCCGCCCGCCGCGCCAGCCGCTGACCCCGGACATCGAGGCGGCCGTCCGCGCGGCCACCGAGAAGGCGCTGGCCGAGGGCCTGGCCTAACCGGGAGACCTCGTCACCAGGGCCGGCTGAGGGGGCAGCCGGCCCGGCCCCACCCACCCGATCCGGCGTACGGTCACCACCTCCGTACGCCCACTCCGACGGGAGTCGTCAGAGCCATGCGCAGCCGTCACGTGTTCCACGCCGTCGACTCGCACACCGAGGGCATGCCGACCCGGGTCATCACCGGCGGCTTCGGCGTCATCCCCGGCGCCACCATGGCCGAGCGCCGGGTGCACTTCCAGCAGCACCTGGACCACTTCCGCACCCTGCTGATGTACGAGCCGCGCGGCCACGCCGCGATGAGCGGCGCCATCCTCCAGCCGCCGACCCGGCCCGACGCCGACTTCGGCGTGCTCTACATCGAGGTCTCCGGCCTGCTGCCGATGTGCGGCCACGGCACCATCGGCGTCGCCACCGTGCTGGTCGAGACCGGCATGGTGCCGGTGGTCGAGCCGGTCACCACGGTGCGGCTGGACACGCCCGCCGGACTGGTGATCGCCGAGGTGCGGGTCGAGGACGGCGCCGCCACCGCGGTGACCATCCGCAACGTGCCGTCCTACTCGGCCGCGCTGGACGCCAAGATCGAGGTGCCCGGGTACGGCACGATCGGCTACGACCTGGCGTACGGCGGCAACTTCTACGCCATCCTGCCGCTCGCCGAGTTCGGGCTGCCCTTCGAGCGCGAGCGCAAGCAGGACATCCTGGAGGCCGGACTGGCCCTGATGGCCGCCATCAACGCGAGCCCCGACCGCCCGGTGCACCCGGAGGACCCGTCCATCCACGGCTGCCACCACGTCCAGCTGCTCGCCCCCGGCTCCACCGCCGAACACTCCCGGCACGCGATGGCCATCCACCCCGGCTGGTTCGACCGCTCGCCCTGCGGCACTGGCACCTCGGCCCGGATGGCGCAGCTGCACGCGCGCGGCGAACTGCCGCTGGGGCGCGACTTCCGCAACGACTCCTTCATCGGGACGACCTTCATCGGGCGCCTGGTCGAGGAGACCGAGGTGGCCGGGCGGCCCGCCGTGGTGCCCACCGTCACCGGGCGGGCCTGGGTCACCGGCACCGCCCAGTACTTCCTCGACCCGCGTGACCCGTTCCCGGCCGGGTTCCTGCTGTAGAGCTGTCTGAAGCGGTTTGAAGCTGTTTGAAGCCGTTTGAAAGAGGAGCCGGCCTCGGGGGAGGGGCCCGCTCAGACGTCCGCTGAACCACCTTCGAAGGGCTGCTGGTCGTGACCATCACCTCGTACAACCCCGCCGACCCCGCGGACCTCGTCGTCGCCGTCGAGGAACCCGGCGCCGAAGCCGTCCGGGCCGCCGTCGCCCGGGCCCGGGCCGCCCAGCCCGGCTGGCTCGCGGCCGGCGCGGGCGCCCGGTCCGCGGCGCTCGGCCGGATCGCCGAAGCGGTCGAGGCGCACGCGGACGAACTGGCCGGGCTGATCGTGCGCGAGGTCGGCAAGCCGCTCGCCGAGGCACACGGCGAAGTCGCCCGCACCGCGGCGATCTGGCGCTACTACGCACAGGCGCCGTTCGCGCCGTCCGGGGCGGTGCACGAGACCGCCGCCGGGCCCGGGCTGCTGCTCACCCGGCGCCGCCCGTACGGCGTCGCCGGGCTGATCGCGCCGTGGAACTTCCCGCTGGCAATCCCCACCTGGAAGGCCGCGCCGGCGCTGGCGGTCGGCAACACCGCAGTGCTCAAGCCGGCGCCCGAGGCGACCGCCTGCGCGCTGCGGCTGGCCGAACTGGCCGCCGGGGCCGGGCTGCCGGAGGACGTGTTCACCGTGCTGCCGGGCGGCGCCGAGGAAGGCGCGGCGCTGGTCGACACGGCCGACGTGGTCTCCTTCACCGGCTCGACCGGCGTCGGCCGGGCCGTGGTGCGGGCCGCCACCGAGCGTGGCGTCCCGGTGCAGGCCGAACTCGGCGGGCTGAACGCCGCGCTGGTGCTGCCGGACGCCGACCTCGCGCAGGCCGCCGCCCACCTCGCCGCCGCCATCGCCGGGTACGCGGGGCAGAAGTGCACCGCCACCAGCCGGGTGATCGCGGTCGGCGCCGCGTACGAGCCGCTGCGCGACGCCCTGGTCAAGGCGCTGGAACTGGTCGACGACACGGCCTGCGGGCCGGTCATCAACGCCGCCGCCCGGGACCGGCTGACGGCCGCCGTCGACTCGGCCGTCGCCGCCGGGGCCACCCTGCTCACCGGCGGCCGGGCACCCGAGCGGGACGGCTGGTACCTCGAACCGGCCCTGCTCACCGACGTGCCGGCCGAACACCCGCTGGCCCGCGAGGAGTTCTTCGGACCGATCGCGCTGCTGCACGCCGCCGCCGACCTCGACGAGGCGATCACGCTCGCCAACGACACCCCGCACAGCCTCTCCACCTCCGTGCACACCCGCAGCCTGGACGTGGCGCTCGCCGCCGCCGACCGGCTGGACGCGGGCATGATCCGGGTCAACGCGCCGTCCAGCGGCGTCGACTTCCACCTGCCGTTCGGCGGCGCCAAGGGCGCCGCCCACGGCGAGCGCGAACAGGGCCAGGCGGCACTGGACTTCTACACCGTCAGCCGCACCGTCAGCCTGCTGCCGGGCGGGGGCGCCTGATGCTCGTCCGCACCGTCGACTACCACGCGGCCGGTGAGCCGTTCCGGATCGTGCTGGACGGCGTGCCCGCGATCCCCGGCGACAGCGTCGCCGAACGGCGGGCCATCGCACTCGGCGCCGGCGGCAGCGCGACCGCGCCCCGGCCGAGCGCGCTGGACGACGCCCGGCAGCTGCTCAGCCGCGAACCGCGCGGCCACGCCGGGATGTACGGCGGGTTCCTGGTGCCGCCGGACGACGACGAGGCGCACTTCGGGGTGCTGTTCTGGCACAAGGACGGCTACTCGACGGCCTGCGGGCACGGCACCATCGCGCTCGGCGCCTGGGCGGTGGACTCCGGGCGGGTCGCGGCCCCCGCCGACGGCGTGGCCCGGGTGCGGATCGACGTGCCGTCCGGCCGGGTCACCGCGCTGGTGCACCGGGCCGACGGGCGGACCACCGGCGTCACCTTCCGCAACGTGCCCACCCGGGTCGCCGCCCTGAAGTTGCCGCTGGCCACTTCGCGGGGCACCGTGGAGGTCGCGGTGGCGCACGCGGGCGCCTGCTACGCCTCGGTGCCGGCGGCCGCCCTCGGCCTCGCGGTCGAGCCCGCGCAGCTGCCCGAACTCACCGCCGCCGGGCGGGAGATCAGGGAGCTGCTGGCCGGCGCGGCGGCGGTGGCGCACCCGAGCGACCCGCTGCTGTCGGGCGTGTACGGGGTCATCCTGTTCGACGAACTCGTCTCGGAGGACGGCGTGTTGAACCAACGGAACGTCACCGTCTTCGCGGACGGGCAGATCGACCGCTCGCCCTGCGGCTCCGGGACCTCCGCCCGGCTCGCCGTCCTCGCCGCCGAGGGCCGGCTCGCGCCGGGGGAGGAACTGCGGCACGAGTCCGTCATCGGGACGGTCTTCACCGGCCGCGTCCTGCCCGGCGGCGACCCGCTGGACGGCGGCGTCGTCACCGAGGTCACCGGCAGCGCCCACCGTACTGGCGAGCACGCGTTCGTCCTGGAACCGGACGACGACCTGGGGGCGGGGTTCCTGCTGTGACCGCTCCTGCGAACCCGCCTGCGGACCCTGCTGCGCCGCCTCATGCGTCGTCTCATGTGCCGCCTCTTGTGCCGCCCGGTACGGCGGCTGAGCCGCTCCAGTACGCCGTGCCGGGCGTTGGCGGGGTCGGCCCCGCGGCCGCGGTGGCGGCGATCGAGCGGGTGCTGCTCGACGGGTTCGACCCGGAGCCGGCACCGGCCCGCTCGGCCGTCCCCGTCCCGGCCGGCGAACTGCTGATGATGCCGGCCGCCGCCGGCCCGTACGCCGGGGTGAAGATCGCCGGGGTCGCGCCCGCCAACCCCGGCCGGGGCCTGCCCCGGATCACCGGCAGCTACCTGCTGCTCGACGGGCCCACCCTGCAGCCGCTCGCCCTGCTCGACGGCGCCGCGCTCACCGCGCTGCGCACACCCGCCGTCACCGCCGTCGCGCTGCGCCGGCTGGCCGCGCCGGACGCCGAACACCTGGTGCTGTTCGGCTCCGGGCCGCAGGCGTACGGGCACCTGGACGCGCTGCTGGCCGTCCGGCCGCTGACCAGGCTCACCGTGGTGGCGCGGGACGCCGGACGGGCCGGGGCCCTCGCCGCGTACGGGCGCGGCCTCGGGCTGGCGGCCGGGGTCGGCGGGCCGGAGGCCGTCGCCGAAGCGGACCTGGTGGTCTGCTGCACCACCGCGCGAACGCCGCTGTTCGACGGCGCCCTGGTGCCCGAGCACGCCGCCGTCGCGGCCGTCGGCTCGCACGAGCCCGACGCGCGGGAGGTGGACGAGGTGCTGGTCGGGCGGGCCGAACTGTACGTGGAGGCGCGGACGGTGGCGGCGCGCGAGGCCGGCGACCTGATCATGGCGGGGGTGGCCGGCCGGCAGCTGTGGAACCTGGCCGAGCTGGTGCGCGGCGACGCGCTGGTGCCGGCGGGGCGGCCGCGGTTCTTCAAGAGCGTCGGCATGGCGTGGGAGGACCTGGCGGTCGCGGCGGAGGTGTACCGGCAGGGGTAGGTGCCGGGCGCTCCCGGCTGCCAGGGTCGGCGCGGCCGGAGGGCAGGTGTCCGAATCACGAAATGTTGCGCACTCAACGTAACGTGACATTGTACGCTGGTGTTCTGCACCCACCCGGAGGAACACCATGGCCGACCTCAAACCCCGCACCCTGATCTCCGTACAGGAGCGGCTTCGCGACCAGGTCGCCCACGCGCTCCGGGCGGCCCTGATCTCCGGCGAACTGCGCCCCGGCGTCGTCTACTCCGCACCCGCGCTCGCCGCCGACTTCGGCGTCTCCGCCACCCCCGTCCGCGAGGCCATGCTCGACCTCGCCCGCGAAGGCCTCGTCGAGGCCGTCCGCAACAAGGGATTCCGGGTCACCGAGCTCACCGAGCGTGACCTCGACGACTACACCGAGATCCGCGCCCTGATCGAGGTCCCCACCGTCGGCCGGGTGACGCGCACGGCGACCAAGGAGCAGCTGGAGCGGCTGCGCCCGCAGGCCGAGGAGATCGTCGCGGCCGCGCGCAAGCACGACCTCATCGGGTACCTGGAGGCCGACCGGCAGTTCCACCTGGACCTGCTGGGGCTGGCCGGCAACGCCCGGCTGGTCGACGTCGTCAGCGACCTGCGGAAGCGCTCGCGGCTGTACGGCCTCAACCGGCTCGACGAGCGCGGCGAGCTGACCTCCTCGGCGGAGGAGCACCTGGAACTGCTCGACCTCATGCTGGCCGGCGACGCCGAGGCGGCCGAGGCCTGCATGACCCGCCACCTCAGCCACGTCCGCTCGCTGTGGGCGGGGCAGGACGAGGCGGCGGAGGAGGCCCGCCCGGCGCTGAAGCTGCGGGCGCGGTAGGGGCAGCCGGGGCTAAACCGCCCGTTCGGGTGAAGACTGGGGATCGGGCGGCGGAATGCGTTCGCGCCCTACGATGATGTTCTCGACATCGGCAGCCAGGAGGAAATCCATGTCCGCCGCAGCAGTGGAAGAGCCCATCGAGCAGCCGACGCTGCTCGAAGTCGCCGAGCTGATCTCCAACCAGTTCGCCGGGCACCGGGTCGAGATCGTCGGGAGCCAGATCACCGTGACGCCGCCTCCGAATGCTTCGCACGGCAAGTCGCTGAGTCGCCTCATGCGTGCGCTGTTCGCCGCCGGCCTCGACGGGGATGAGGTCGACGTCATTCAGGGCGTTGGCATCTGGCTGCCGGATGGGCCGTCGGACTACGCCGTTCCCGACCTGGCGATCGTCGATGCCGACATCGATGACCACTTGATCGAGTACAACTGTTACGACCCGGCGGTCTTCCGGCTCGTGTTGGAGGTCACGTCGTCCAACATCAGCGACGACCTGAAGCGGAAGCCCTTCGTCTATGCCGCCGCTGGAGTACCCGTCTACGTGATCGTGGACCGGACGAACCAGCGGGTCATGGTGCTCACTGACCCACAGGAGGGCGAGTACCGCGTGCACGCCGTCCACCATCCGGGGCAGTCGTTCACCCTGCCGGAGTCGATCGGGGCGTCGGTGACGCTGTCGGTGGACGACGTGCTGGCGGCGAAGAAGTAGCTCAGGCCGCTGCCGGCACTGTCAGGCGGCCGTCGTGGACTTCGGCGATCTGGTCGACGGCCGTCAGGTGGGTGCGGTCGTGGGTGACCAGGACGGTGGCGGTGGCGCGGCGGTGGGTGAGGTCGGTGATGAGGTCGAGGACGGCGGCGCCGCGTTCGTGGTCGAGGGCGCTGGTGGGTTCGTCGATCAGCAGGACGGTGGGGTCGTTCATCAGCGCGCGGGCGATGTTGACGCGCTGGCGCTGACCGCCGGAGAGCTGGTGCGGGCGGCGGGCGGCCTGGTCGCGCAGGCCGACGGCGCCGAGCAGGTCCAGGGCCCGGGGGAGGGCGGTGCGCGGGGAGCGGCCGTCCAGGTGGGCCATCACCTGGAGCTGTTCGACGGCGGTGAGTGAGGGCAGCAGGTTGGCCTGCTGGAAGACGATGCCGATCCGGGTGCGGCGCAGCGCGGTCAGTTCGGCGCGGCCGAGGCCGGTGGTGTCGGTGCCGTCCACCACGACCTGGCCGGAGTCCGGGGTGATCAGGGTGGCGGCGACCGCCAGCAGGCTGGACTTGCCGGAGCCGGACGGGCCGACGACGGCCGTGATCGAGCCCTTGGGGACGGTCAGCGACACGTCGTCCAGCGCCGTGAGCCGGCCGTCGCCGTCCGGGTAGGTGAGGGTGATGCGGTCGAGGGTCAGGCTCATCGGGCACTCCCCAGGGCGGTCAGCGGGTCGACGGAGGTGATCCGGCGGATGGACAGGGCGGCGCCGACCGCGCCGAGCGCGATCATGACGGCGGCGGGCAGCAGCAGGGTCGGGGCGTCGAGGACGAAGGGGACGGCGGAGCCGATCAGCGCGCCGGCGCCCAGGGCGAGCGCGGTGCCGGCGGCGGTGCCGAGCACCAGCAGCAGGACGGCCTGGCCGAGGGCGTCGCGCAGCAGGTAGCGGGTGGAGGCGCCGAGGGCCTTGAGCACCGCGACGTCGCCGCTGCGCTGGATCGTCCAGACGGTGAAGAAGGCGCCGATCACCAGGGCCGAGATGGCGAACAGGAAGCCGCGCATCAGCTGGAGCGAGCCGTTCTCGGAGGTGTAGGAGCCGATCGCGGCGAGGGCGTCGTCGCGGGTGCGGGTCTCGGTGCCGTGGCGGGCGTCGGCGCCGTGCAGGTCGGCGCCCTTGGCGGTGGTGAGCGCGATGACGGTCGCGTGGCCTGCGCCGCCGGGGGCGGCCTGCTGCCAGTCGGTGAGGCTGGTCCAGATCACCGGGGTGTGGCTGTACGCGGCGTCGCCGTCGACGGCCGCGACCCGGAGGCGGTGGCCGGCCAGGGTGAGGTCGGCGCCGGGGGCGAGGTCGCCCAGGTTCTTGGCGGCGGTCTTCGACAGGACGGCCTGGCCGGGGGCGATCCGGGCGCCCTGCGGGGCCAGCGCGGAGCCGTCCGGGACGCCGAAGGCGGACAGCGCCGTGGTGCGGGTGCCGGCGGCGGCCTTGGTGGTGGTGATGCCCAGCGGCTGGGCGGAGGTGACGCCCGGCTCGGCCGCCCAGGCCTGCCACTGCTCGGGGGTGACCTGGGAGTCGGTGAAGGACAGCTTCTGCCCGTCGGCGGGCTCACCGAACACCAGGTGGTCGGCGGGCAGGCCGGTGATCGCGGAGATGTTCTGCCGGCCGAGTCCGGCGGTCAGTCCGGACAGCAGACCGACCAGTACGGTGATCAGCACGATGACGGTCCCCATCAGGGCGAACCGCCCCTTGGCGAACCCCAGATCCCTCCAGGCGACGAACACGGTGGGCCTTCCTGCTGAACGAGTGTTTCCGACGCTTCCACCGTCCCGGAGAAGGGGCCCCGCGGGCATCGCACCGCGGATTGCATCCTCGGCATCAAAGGGCAGAAGCGGAGTTCAACCTTTTGATTGATGCCGGGGCCCGATCCGGAACCTAGGCTGGACGGATGGCGACCGAACGATCCCGCACCACCCCCGTCGCCCGCGTCCTCCAGGTCTGCCTGCACCTGCTCGTGGCGGGCCTGCTCGCCCTGGCCGTCGCCCGCGCCGCCGTCGGCCGGGACGGCGACCCGCTGCCCGTCGCCGCCGCGGCCACCGCGATGGCCGCCGTGTACGCCGTCGGCCCCCGGCTGGCCGCCGTCCGCCGCTCGCGCCGGGCCGCCGCGCTGTGGCTGGCGCTGCTCGGCGTCACCTGGGTGGGCGTGCTGATCGCCACCCAGGACGGGGTGTGGCTGGCGTTCCCGCTGTACTTCCTGGAACTGCACCTGCTCGGGCGGCGCGGCGGCCTCACCGCCGTCGGGCTGACCGCCGCCACCGCCATCGCCGCCTGGTCCTGGCACCAGCACACCTTCAGCCTGCCCGCCGCGATCGGCCCCGCGCTCGGCGCGGCCGTCGCCACCGCCACCGTGCTCGGCTACCAGGCGCTGTACCGGGAGAGCGAGGAGCGCCGCCGGCTGATCGACGAACTCACCGCCGCCCGCGCCGACGCCGCGGCCGCCCACCACACCGCCGGGGTGCTCGCCGAACGCGAGCGCCTCGCCCGGGAGATCCACGACACCCTCGCGCAGAGCCTCAGCTCCATCCAGCTGCTGCTGCGGGCCGCCCAGCGGGCCCTGCCGGAACGCACCGAGGCCGCCTCCGGGTACGTCGAGCAGGCCCGGCAGGCCGCCCAGGACAACCTGGACGAGGCCCGGCGGTTCGTCCGCGCGCTCACCCCGCCCGCGCTCGACGGCGACCCGCTGCCGGTCGCGCTGGAACGGCTGTGCGCCACCACGGCGGCGCACAGCGGCCTGCCGGTGAAACTGCACGTCTCCGGGGACCCGGTACGGCTGCCGGTGCCGCAGGAGGTCGCGCTGCTGCGGATCGCGCAGTCCGCGCTCGGCAACACCGTCCGGCACGCGCACGCCTCGCACGCCGAGGTGACGCTCAGCTACATGGAGGGCGAGGTGGCGCTGGACGTGTTCGACGACGGGGCCGGATTCGACCCGGTGGCGGTCGCCGGGCGCAGCGGAGGGGACGGCGGGTTCGGGCTGCCGTCGATGCGGGCCCGGGCGCGGGCGCTCGGCGGCACCTTCACGGTGGAGTCGGCGCCCGGCGGGGGCACGGCGCTCGCGGTGCAGCTGCCGGTGACGGAGGGCGGGGCGTGAACGGGCGGAACGACGGCGGGCGGGGCGTGAACGGGCGGAACGAGGGAGAGCGGACCGTGAACGAGCGCAGTGACGGCGGGCGCGGGAGCGGCACGGTGATCCGGCTGCTGCTGGCGGACGACCACCCGGTGGTGCGGGCCGGGCTGCGGGCCGTCCTGGAGGGCGAGCCGGACTTCACCATCGTCGCCGAGGCCGCGACCGCCGAACGGGCCGTCGAACTGGCCGCGGCGGGCGGGGTCGACGTGGTGCTGATGGACCTCCAGTTCGGGCCCGGCTCGGCCATGAACGGCGCCCAGGCGACCGCCGCGATCACCGCCCGGCCGGGCGCGCCCCGGGTCCTCGTCGTCACCACCTACGAAACCGACGCCGACACCCTGCCCGCGCTGGAGGCCGGCGCCACCGGCTACCTGCTCAAGGACGCCCCGCCGGAGGAACTGGCCCAGGCCGTCCGGGCGGCCGCCGCGGGCCGCTCGGCGCTGGCACCGAGCGTCGCCGACCGGCTGCTGGAACGGATGCGGACGCCGTCGGCGGCGCTCAGCGCGCGGGAGACCGAGGTGCTGGGGCTGGTCGCGGACGGGCTGACCAACCAGCAGATCAGCCAGCGGCTGCACCTGAGCCAGGCCACGGTGAAGTCCCATCTGGTGCACGTCTACACCAAGTTGGCGGTGGACTCGCGGACGGCGGCGGTGCGGGCGGCGCGCGGGCGGGGGCTGATCCGCTGAGCGTAGGGTGGGCCGGGTTCGAACCGTATCCCGGAGTGGAGGACCCCGATGGCCGTCCGTCTCGATGAACTTTCCGTGCCGGTGATCGGCGCGCCGATGGCGGGCGGGGCGTCCACCCCGGAGCTGGTGGCGGCGGTGAACCGGGCCGGCGGGCTGGGGTTCCTCGCCGCCGGGTACCGGAGCGCCGCCGCGGTGGCCGAACAGGTCGCGCTGGTCAGGGAGTTGACCGGTGGGCCGTTCGGCGTGAACCTGTTCGTCCCGGCCTCGCCCGGCGATCCGGCGGCCGTCGCCGCCTACCGGGAGCGGCTGCGGCCCGAGGCCGAGCGGTGGGGCGTGGCGCTGCCCGAGGAGATCGCGCCGGACCGGGACGACTGGGAGGCCAAGCTCGCCGTGCTGCTGGCGGACCCGGTCCCGGTGGTCTCGTACACCTTCGGCCTGCCGACGCCGCAGGAGGCGGCGGCGGTCCGCGCGGCCGGGTCGTTCCAGGTCGGCACCGTCACCACGCCCGCGGAGGCGCGGGCGGCGGAGGCGGTCGGGATGGACGCGCTGTGCGTGCAGGGCCCGGAGGCCGGCGGGCACCGCGCCACCCACCGGATCGGGGACGAGCCCGGCGACGTCCCGCTGCTGGAGCTGCTGCCCGCCGTCCGGGCGGTGACGGCGCTGCCGCTGATCGCGGCCGGCGGGCTGGGCGACGGACCGGCGGTGGCGGCGGCGCTGGGGGCCGGGGCGGCGGCGGTGCAGCTGGGGACGGCCCTGCTGCGCGCCGACGAGTCCGGGACCTCGGCCGCGCACCGGGCGGCGCTCACCGAACTCCCGGAGACGGCCGTCACCCGGGCCTTCACCGGCCGCCCGGCCCGCGGTCTGCGCAACGCCTTCATCGACCGCCACGGCCCGTACGCCCCGCCCGCCTACCCCGAGGTGCACCACCTCACCCAGCCGCTGCGCGCCGCCGCGACCCGCCGCGCCGACCTCCAGTCCATGCACCTCTGGGCCGGCACCGCCCACCGGAAGACCCGCACGGGCCCGGCGGCGGACCTGATCGCGGAGCTGTGGCGGTCCGCGCGGGCGGTGTGAGCGGCCGCTCCCCGGGCTCAGCCGAGCAGGTCGGCCATCCAGGATTCGATGGCGGGGGCGGTGCGGGGGAGGGCGTGGGACATGAGGTGGGCGCCGTCGGGGGTGATGACGAGGTCGTCCTCGATGCGGATGCCGAGGCCGCGGAGTTCGAGGGGGAGGGTTTCGTCGTCGGGCTGGAGGTAGAGGCCGGGTTCGACGGTGAGGACCATGCCGGCTTCCAGGGTGCCGTCGAGGTAGCGGTCGGCGCGGGCCCTGGCGCAGTCGTGGTAGTCGAGGCCGAGCATGTGGCCGCTGCCGCAGAGGGTGTAGCGGCGGTGGAGGCCGTTGTCCTCGGCGAGGGACTGTTCGGCGGGGATGCGCAGGACGCCCCAGTCGGCGAGGCCTTCGGCGATGACCCGCATGGCGGCGTTGTGGAAGTCGCGGAAGCGGGCGCCGGGTCGTAGCGCGGCGATGCCGGCGCTCTGGGCGGCGAGGACGAGGTCGTAGGCCTGCCGTTGGATGGGGGTGAAGGTGCCGCTGAGCGGGAGGGTACGGGTGATGTCGGCGGCGTAGAGGGTGTCGGTTTCGACGCCGGCGTCCAGCAGGAGCAGGGAGTTCGGGTCGAGGGCGCCGTCGTTGCGGATCCAGTGCAGGACGCAGGCGTGGGCGCCGGAGGCGGCGATGGTGGTGTAGCTGGTGCCGTTGCCTTCGGCGCGGGCGCGCAGGTCGAAGACGCCCTCGATCCAGCGTTCGCCGCGGGGGTGGCGCAGGGCGGTGGGCAGGGCGCGGACGACGTCCTGGAAGCCGGTGACGGTGTGGTCGACGGCGAGTTGTAGCTGGTCGATCTCCCAGGTGTCCTTGACCAGGCGCAACTCGGCGAGGACGGCGTCGAGTTCGCCGTCCCGTGCGGTGTGGGCGCCGGGGCGTCCGGTGCTTTCGTCGACGAGGGGGTCGGTGCCGGCGAGGACGCGGGTGGGCGGCTGGGGGCCGGTGAGGAGTTTGTCGAGGTCGTCGAGGTGTTCGGTGCGCAGTCCGGTGAGCGCGGCGGCTTCGGCGAGGTCGGGGCGGCGGCCGACCCAGAACTCGCCGTAGCGGCGGTCGCGGTAGAACTCGGCGCCGTTGGCGTGCCCCCCGCGGGGGGAGCGGGGGCGCAGGTACAGGACCGGCTCGTGGCCGTGGGGGCCGGTCGGTTCGAGGACGAGGACGTGGTCGGCCTGGTCCTCGCCGGTGAGGCCGGTGAGCCAGGCGTAGGCGCTGTGCGGGCGGAAGCGGTGGTCGAGGTCGTTGCAGCGGACCTTGAGCCGGCCGGCGGGGACGATCAGCCGTTCGCCGGGGAAGGCGGCGGAGAGGCGGGCGTGGCGGCCGGGGAGGCGGTCGTGGCCGGGGGCGCGCTGGTCGGCGGGGAGGGGGGTGGCGGCCCAGCGGGTGCCCATGAAGGCGTCGAGGGCGGGGGAGACGGGGAGGTCGTGGCTCCCGGTGTTGAGGCCGGTCTGGCGGTGGGTCACCGGTGAACTCCTAGGAGGGGCGGGGGTGGTGTGGCCCGGACACAGCTCGGTAACGGGAGGCGTCACCTCTTGTGCAGTGCAATTTCACATTACTATGTTACGGGTCACACCGCGGAGCGGCCAGACCTCGAAGGTCGCCTCCCGGTCGGGTCCCGGATCACCTCCCGGGGCGGACCACGGGCTTCACGGCAGGCCCCCCACAGCGGAGTTGCACATGACCAGGCGCACCCACGCCGCCCTCGCGGCGGCCCTCGCGGCGACCCTCACCCTCGGCCTCGGGGCCTGCAAGAACGACAAGAGCGACAGCGGCGCCGACGCGGCGGCGGGCAGCACCAAGGGCCCGGGGGCGGCGTCCGGTTCGATCGTCGGTGGCACCCCGGTCAAGGGCGGCACCCTCACCGTCCTGTCCAACCAGGACTTCGCCCACCTCGACCCGGCCCGCAACTGGACCATGCCGAACATGGACTTCGGCATCCGGCTGCTCTACCGCACCCTGGTCACCTTCAAGGCCGAGCCGGGCGCCGCCGGCAGCGAGCTCGTCCCCGACCTCGCCACCGACCTCGGCCGCTCCTCCGACGGCGGGAAGACCTGGACCTTCACCCTCAAGGACGGCGTCAAGTACGAGGACGGGACGCCGATCAAGTCCGCCGACGTCAAGTACAACGTCGAGCGCTCCTTCGCCCCGGACCTCACCGGCGGCCCCGACTACGCCCAGCAGTACCTGGCCGGCGGCGAGAACTACAAGGGCCCGCTGAACGGCGAGCACCTGGCCAGCATCGAGACCCCGGACGAGAAGACCGTCGTCTTCCACCTGAAGCGCCCGGTCGCCGAGTTCTCCTCCACCGCGACGCTGCCGACCTTCGCCCCGGTGCCGCAAGCCCAGGACAAGGGCACCCAGTACGACCTGCGCCCGTTCTCCTCCGGCCCGTACAAGATCGAGACCTACGACCGCGGCAAGCAGCTGACGCTGGTCCGCAACACCAACTGGGACCAGTCCACCGACCCCGTCCGCAAGGCCTACCCGGACAAGATCGTCGTCGTCGAGGGGCTCAAGGCCGGTCAGATCGACGACCGGATCATCGCGAGCGAGGGCGAGGACGCCTCCACGATCGAGTGGGCGACGCTGCGCCCGGAGTCCATCTCCAAGGTGCTGCCGAAGCCGGACGTGAAAAGCCGGCTGATCGCCGAGCAGCAGGGCTGCACCGACATGCTCTACCCCAACACCTCCAAGGCGCCGTTCGACGACCCCAAGGTGCGCGAGGCCCTGATGTACGCGGTGGACCGGGACGCCCAGGTCACGGCGTTCGGCGGCCCGGCGACGGCCGACGTGGCCACCTCCTACCTGCCGCCCGCGCTGACCGGCGGCACCAAGCAGGACACCCTGAAGATCGCCCCGACCGGCGACCCGGAGAAGGCCAAGCAACTGCTCAAGGACGCCGGCAAGACCGACCTCAAGGTCTCGCTGACCGTCTCCTCCGGTGACAAGACCCGGGCCGAGGCGCTCCAGCAGTCGCTGGCCAAGGTCGGCATCCAGGTCACCATCACCACCGCCGACCCGTCGGTCTACTACGACACCATCGGCGACACCAAGAACGCGCCCGACCTCGCCATCCTCGGCTGGTGCCCGGACTACCCGTCGGGTGCCACCTTCCTGCCCCAGGTCTTCGACGGCCGCACCATCAAGGAGAAGGGCAACCAGGGCAACGTCGAGCAGTTCCGCGACCAGGCCACCTCGGACCGGATCGACCAGATCAACGCGATGAGCGACGTCGCCGAGGCCAACAAGGCCTGGATGCAGCTCAGCGACGACCTGCTGAAGAAGGCGCCCACCGTGCCGCTGCTCTGGCTGCGCCGCCCGCTGCTGGCCGGCACCAACGTGGCCGGCGCCTTCGGCCACCCGGTCTGGACCGGCCAGTGGGACTTCGCCACCATCGGCCTCAAGGACCCCTCGAAGAGCAAGGGCTGAGGGGCCGTCCGCGATGAGCACACGCACTGAGCCCGCCGCCGCGCCGGTCGCGGCGGCGGGCCCCGCGAAGGCCGCCGGCCGCGGGCCGTGGCGGCTGGTCTGGGACCAGCTGTGGGCCAGGGGCTCGGCCCGCTTCGGCCTGGTCACGGTCGCCCTCCTGGTCCTGCTGACCGCCCTGGCCGGACCGCTGAGCGCGCTCGGCGGCTGGACCCCCGACGAGTTCGACAAACGCGCGATCGACCCCTACCTCGGCGGCCTGCCGATCGGCGACTTCGGCGGGATCGGCACCCGGCACTGGCTGGGCGTCGAACCCGCGACCGGGCGCGACCTGTTCGCCCGGGTCCTGCACGGCGGCCAGACCTCGCTGCTGATCGCGTTCACCGCCACCGTGCTGGTCGTGGTCGCCGGCACCCTGACCGGCATCGCCGCCGGTTACTTCGGCGGCCGCACCGACGCCGTGCTCTCCCGGCTGATGGACCTCACCATGTCCTTCCCGTCCCTGATCTTCATGATCTCGATGATGTCGGTGGCCAAGGACGTCAACCGGATCCTGCTGATGACCCTGGTGATCGGCCTGTTCGGCTGGCCCGGCATCGCCCGCGTGGTCCGCGGCCAGACCCTCTCGCTCAAGCACCGCGAGTACGTCGACGCGGCCAAGGTCGGCGGCGCCCGCTCCTGGCGGATCCTCACCCGGGAGATCCTGCCGAACGTCTCCGGGCCGATCATCGCCTACACCACGCTGCTCGTCCCCGGCATGATCGCCACCGAGGCCGCGCTCAGCTACCTCGGCGTGGGCGTGCGCCCGCCGACCCCGTCCTGGGGTCAGATGATCGCCGAGAGCATCGTCCACTACGAGACCGACCCGACGTACTTCCTGATCCCGACGGTCTTCCTGTTCCTCGCCGTGCTCGCCTTCACCCTGCTCGGCGACGCGCTGCGCGACATCCTCGACCCCCGAGGAGGCCGGTCGTGATCCTCTCCCCCGACCCCCGAGGAGGCCGGCCGTGATCCTCTACCTCGGGCGCCGACTGCTCGCCGCGGCCGGCATCCTGCTGGCCGTCTGCGCGATCACCTTCACCATCTTCTACCTGCTGCCCTCCGACCCGGCGGTGGCCGCCTGCGGCAAGACCTGCAGCCCCGACCGGGTCGCCGAGGTCAAGGCGGCGATGGGCCTGGACAAGCCGGTCTGGGAGCAGTTCGCCACCTACCTCACCGGCATCTTCGCCGGGCGCGACTACGGCAGCGGCGCCAGCGCCACCCACTGCGGCTTCCCCTGCCTCGGCTACTCCTACGAGTACTCGCTGCCGGTCTGGGACCTGCTCACCGACCGCCTGCCGGTCTCCGTCTCGCTCGCCATCGGCGCGGCCGTGCTCTGGCTGGTCCTCGGCCTGGGCGCCGGCGTCACCTCGGCGCTGCGCAAGGGCGGGCTCACCGACCGGACGCTGATGGTGGCGTCGGTCGGCGCCGCGTCGCTGCCGGTCTACTTCACCTCGATCATGCTGATCTGGGGCGTCGTCCGGACGGCCGGCCTGCTGCCGTACCCGGCGTACCACGCGTTCACCGACGATCCGTTCGCCTGGGCCTCCAACCTGCTGCTGCCGTGGATCGCCCTGGCCCTGCTGTACGCGGCCATGTACGCCCGGCAGAGCCGCAACTCGATGATCGAGGCGATGGCCGAGCCGTACATCCGCACCGCCCGGGCCAAGGGCCTGCCGCCCGCCACCGTCGCCGTCAAGCACGGGCTGCGCTCCGGGATGACGCCGATCCTCACCATCTTCGGCATGGACCTCGGCGGCCTGCTGGCCGGCGCCGTCATCACCGAGTCCATCTTCGGCCTGCCCGGCGTCGGGCGGCTGTTCTACGACGCGCTGGTCCGCTCCGACCAGCCCGTCATCCTCGGCGTCACCCTGCTCGCGGCCTCCTTCATCGTCGCCGCGAACCTGCTGGTCGACCTGCTCTACGCGTACGTCGACCCGAGAGTGAGGTACTGATGACTCTGTTGGAGGTCGACGACCTCAGGGTCTCCTTCGACACGCCCCGGGGCGTCGTCCGGGCGGTGGACGGCATCTCCTTCGCCGTCGAGGCCGGGCGGACCCTCGGCCTGGTCGGCGAGTCCGGCAGCGGCAAGTCCGTCACCTCGCTCGCCGTCATGGGCCTGCACCGCGGCGCCGCCGTCACCGGCTCGATCCGGCTCGACGGGATGGAGCTCAACGGGCTCGGTGAACGGGCGTTGGGCGCCGTCCGGGGCCGCCGGATCGCGATGATCTTCCAGGACCCGCTGTCCAGCCTGCACCCCTTCTACACCGTCGGCGAGCAGATCGCCGAGCACTACCGGGTGCACTTCAAGGCCAACCGCAGGGCGGGCCGCGCGCGGGCGCTCGAAATGCTGGCCGAGGTCGGCATCCCGGAGCCGGCCCGGCGGGTCGACGAGTACCCGCACCAGTTCTCCGGCGGCATGCGCCAGCGCGTCATGATCGCCATGGCCCTCGCCTGCGAGCCCGAACTGCTGATCGCCGACGAACCCACCACGGCCCTCGACGTCACCGTCCAGGCGCAGATCCTCGACCTGATCGCCCGCATCCAGCAGGAGCGCGGCCTCGGCGTCGTCATGATCACCCACGACCTCGGCGTGGTCGCCCGGGTCGCCCACGAGGTGCTGGTCATGTACGGCGGCCGGGCCGCCGAACAGGCCTCGGTGGACCGGCTGTTCGCCACCCCCGGGCACCCGTACACCCGCGGCCTGCTGGACTCGCTGCCGCGCCTGGACGACACCGACGACGCCCCGCTGCGGGCCATCCCCGGCAGCCCGCCGTCGCTGATCGCCCCCGCCCCCGGCTGCTCCTTCGCCCCGCGCTGCGCCCGCACCGACGCCGCCACCGCCGAGGAACACGCCCGCTGCCTGGCCGAACGACCCGAGCTCGGCCCGCTCGCCCCCGGCCACCAGGCCGCCTGCCACCTGCCGCTGGTGCCGGAAGGAGCCCGGACATGACCGAAACCCTGCTGTCCGTGAGGGACTTGGTGAAGACCTTCCCCGGTCGACGAGGGCGCACCGGCCGCCCCGGCGCCCCGGTCCGCGCCGTCGACGGCGTCAGCTTCGACGTCGGCAAGGGCGAGACGCTCGGCCTGGTCGGCGAGTCCGGCTGCGGCAAGTCCACCACCGGGCGGATGATCGTCCGCCTGCTCGACCCGACCTCCGGCACCGTCACCTTCGACGGCACCGAGATCGGCGGGCTCTCCCAGGCCCGGCTGCGACCGCACCGGCGGCACCTGCAGATGGTCTTCCAGGACCCGTACTCCTCGCTCAACCCCCGGCAGACGGTGGCCCGGATCATCTCCGAGCCGCTGCTGCTCCAGGGGTTCGGCGCGGCCGACGCGCGCCGGCGGGCCGGCGAGCTGATGGAACTGGTCGGGCTGATCCCCGAGCAGATCGACCGCTACCCGCACGAGTTCTCCGGCGGCCAGGCGCAGCGCATCGGCATCGCCCGCTCGCTCGCCACCTCGCCGAAGCTGGTCATCGCCGACGAGCCGGTCTCCGCGCTCGACGTCTCCATCCAGGCCCAGGTGGTCAACCTGATGGAGCGGCTCCAGCAGGAGCTCGGCCTGGCGTACGTGTTCATCGCGCACGACCTCTCGGTGGTCAAGCGGGTCTGCGACCGGGTGGCGGTGATGTACCTCGGGCGGATCGTCGAGATCGGCGACAAGGCCGAGGTGTACGGCAGCCCGGCGCACCCGTACACCAGGGCGCTGCTGTCCGCCGTTCCGCTGCCCGACCCGGCGGCTGAACGCGCGCGGGAGCGGATCGTGCTGCTCGGCGACCCGCCGAGCCCGGCGAACCCGCCGTCCGGCTGTTCCTTCCACCCGCGCTGCCCCAAGGCGCAGGAGATCTGCCGCACGGACCGTCCGCTGCTGCGGATCGCCGGGCCAGGCGGCCGGGAGGCGGCCTGCCACTTCCCGGAGGCCTGATTCCCGCGGGCCTTCGCGGGCCTTCATGAGCCGGCTGAGGCTGGCTGACCAGAGCCGCCGTACCGCCCAGTTGCCCCCACGCCGGGCGGTACGGCACCCAACGGGCGAGGGACGCGATCCCTCGCCGCAGACGCCCGGTCGGGCGCGGCGGGGAACCTCACGAGGGCCGCGTCCGACCGGGTTCCACCGTGTTCACGGTCAGGCCGTTCTCATGGTCCGACCGTGTTCACGGTTCGGTCGTTCTCAGGGCCCGGCCGTTTTCATGGCCCGGCCGTTTTCACGATCCGGACGGCCCGCCCGCCTCGCCCGCCGTGCCCGGCAGCAGCCGGCGCGGGCCGGGCCCCTCGGCGGCCAGTTCGTCCCCGGGGTTGAGCACCCGGCAGCGGCGCAGCGACACGCAGCCGCAGCCGATGCAGCCGGTCAGCTCCTCCTCCAGCCGCTCCAACTCGGCCCGCCGGGCACGCAGTTGTTCGGCCCAGCGCCGCGAGATGCGGTCCCAGTCGTGCTTGCCCGGCATCCGGTCCTCGGGGAGCCCGGTGAACACCTCGGCCACCTCGGAGAGCGGGATGCCGAGCCGTTTGGCGACCAGGATGAGCGAGATCCGGCGCAGCACGTGCCGCCGGTAGCGGCGCTGGTTGCCCGGCGACCGCTCGGAGGAGATCAGCCCCTGGTCCTCGTAGAAGCGCACCGCCGAGGTGGCGATCCCGGCCCGCCGGGCCACCTCGCCGACGCTCAGCAGGTCGACCGGTGCGGTGTCCATGCCTGCTCCTCGACTCCTGGACTCCTTGACTCCTTGACTCCTTGACTTCAAGTCCTGTTGAAGATCAAGCGTACCGGACGTGGTCGGATCATTCGCTGCGCGGAGCGGTACCACCCCTGCCGAGCAGGACAGTTACCCCCTGGAGTCGGTGCCGAACGGCCTCGTCGGAGGTCGGCGTGAACCGCCCTCCGGGCGCGGTGAGGCCCATGAGCCGGCCCCGGGCCCCTTTTCGTCGGGGGGCCCGGGGCCTTCGCTGGGGGTTCCTACGAGGCCGGGCCGACCCGGACGGTGGTGATCCGCCCGCCCTGGGACTCCCGGACGACCTCGATCCTGGTGTTGGTGTCCGGCACCTTCACCGCGAGCTGCGGGAGGGCCGGGTCGGTGTACGTGCCGGTGTGGTCGTTGAAGACCGGGACGGCCGGCTCGGACGGGATCCGCACCGCGACGCCGCCCTTGTGCAGCGTGAACGCCGTGGTCGGCTTGAGCGAGAACGGCGCGTCGTAGGTCTGCGCCCGTCCGTTGACCAGGGTGCCGTCGGCGAAGCGGACCGCCGCCGGGTGGGCGTCGATCGGCAGGATCAGCCCGCCGCCGGGGTGGTCCTTGGTGTTGTTGTCGCCGTACGCGGTGTCCCACAGCCAGAGCAGGACGCCCTCCTGGTACGGGTAGGTGTCGACGATGTCGGCCTTGCCCGCGACGCCGCTGTACCCGAAGTTGTACGGGCCGGTCTTCAGGAACGCGCCGTAGCCGGTGTAGCGGCGGTTCTCGGCGAGGTAGGCGCGCGGGTGCTGCTTGACGGCGGTGCGGCCGGTGATGACGGTGAAGCCGGTGGCGGTCCAGCCGTTGGCGCCGTTCTCGGCGCCGTCGGCGAAGAGCTCGGTGCCGCCGGCGGTGATCTTCACGGCGTCGACGAGCACGCCCCGGCCGTGGGTGTTGCCGTCCGAGGTGGCGTGGAAGCGCAGCCGGACCTGCTGGCCGAGGTAGCCGTCCAGCGGGAGGTGCAGCTTCCGGTAGGTGCCCGAACTGCCGCTGAGACCGGGGGTGTTTGCGCTGGTGTTGCCGATCGGCGCGCCGTCGACGGTGCCGCCCAGGGCCGTCCAGTGCTTGCCCTGGTCGGTGGAGGCCTCGACGGTGAGGAAGTCGTAGTCCTGCTCGGTGTCGTACCAGGCGGCGGCGTCCAGGGCGGCCGGGCCGGTGGCGGTGCGCAGGTCGACGTCCCGGCTGAGCGAGTTGTCTAGGTTGTCGCCGGTGTCGCTCCACCACTGCCTGGCGCCCTCGTACGGGTCGGCGAGGTCGGTGCTGGTGGTGCTGTCCGGCAGGTGGACGAGCAGCGCCTGGGCCTGGTCGGTGTTGTAGCCGCTCACCCCGAGGGCGTGGCTGGACCGGGTGGCGGCCTGCGCCTCGTCGTAGTCGAGCCAGCCGAACTGGAGCTTGCTCCAGGCGTCGAGGTCGCCCGGGTAGCCGCCGGTGGTGTTCGGCCCCTTGCCCAGGTAGGAGCCGGAGGACATCAGCGACCAGAAGTTGACGCTGTTGTCGCCGCCGCTGGTGCTGTACAGGTCGGGCAGGCCGAGGTTGTGGCCGTACTCGTGGGCGAACAGGCCGACGCCGCTGTTCTCGCCGGCCTGGACGTAGTCGTAGACGTAGAGGCCGGTGTCGCCGACCGGCGCGCCGCCGATCTTGTTGCCCTCCGGGCCGGTCCGGCCGGTCGCGTCGGGGAAGGTCCAACTGCGGTGCGCCCACAGCGCGTCGGCCCCCTGGGCGCCGCCGCCCCAGGTCTCGTCGACGCCGGCGTGCACCACGATGACGTTGTCGAGGTAGTCGTCGGGCTGGTTGAACTCGCCGGTCTTGGTGTGGTCGTAGCGGTCGTAGACGTCGTACTGGGCGAGCTGCGCCTTGATGTCGGCCACACTGCGGCCCTTGGCGATCTCGCCGTCGTACCAGGCCTTGACGGCGTCCCGGATGAACTCCTGCCCCTGGGTCCAGGCGCCGGAGCCCTGCGGGCCCTTGTTGCTGCCGTAGCGGGCCTCGTTGTACGGGACGGTGACCCAGTCGCTGACGGTGCCCTGGACGTCGTAGCGGCCGGAGGACTGGGTGCGGTAGTAGTTGCGCATGGACACGGTGCCGGGCGTGTCGTCGAAGAACATCTTCTGGTAGTAGTCGCGGCTGAAGTCCGGCTCCCACAGCGTGTGGTTGTCGCCCTTGCCCGGCTTGGGGATCTGGTCGTGGCGCGGGCCGGGGGTGCCGCCGTAGCGGGGCTGGCCGTTGTACTGGGTGGTGTTGTCGACCTCGTCGCCGAACTGGGCGAGGATCACGAAGACCTTGTCCGTGCGCTGGTGCGCCAGTTGGACGTAGTCGTTGCCGACCTTCACCTTGGCGGGGGCCCGCTTGCCGGCAGTCTTGGCGACGGAGCCCTGGTTGAGTTGTTCCAGGGCCTTGGTGCGGAGCGCCTGGCGCTCGCGCTCCTGGGGGGCGAGCGGTGCGGGCGGGGCTTCGGCGCCCTGCTCCGCCGGGGCGGCGGCGATCGGGGCGGGGGCGGGGGCGGGGGCGGCGGCCTGGGCGGGGGTGCCCAGCAGGGTGGCGGCTATCGCGCTCGTGGTGAGCGCGGCCGCGAGAGCGGCGGACAGTCTGCGCAACTGACCGGTCCTTTCGGGGGGATGGGGTCTCGGGGTGGGAGTAATCGTCTGGTGAAGCGCAGGTAATATTTCACATGTCACGGGTCACGTGGAAGAGGTGGAGGCAAGGCGAAGGGCGCCGCACCACCGGTGCGACGCCCCTGCCCGCGAATCCGGCGGCTCAGCCCAAGGACGCCCGCAGGAAGGCGAGTTCGGCCTGGGTGACCTGCTCGTTCACCCCGCCCGGGGTCATGTGGGTGACGCCCGGCAGCGGCAGCACGCTGTGCGGCCGGCCGGCCTTGGTGAGCGCCTCGGAGAGCAGCAGGGTGTGCGAGGGGTGGACGTTGTCGTCGGCCAGCCCGTGGATCAGCAGCAGCGGCCGGGTCAGCCCGGGCGCGTCGGTGACCAGGCAGTCGTCGGCGTAGCCCTCCGGGTTGTCCTGCGGCAGCGCGAGGTAGCGCTCGGTGTACGCGGTGTCGTAGTGCCGGAAGTCGGTGGGCGGGGCGCCCGCGCAGGCGGCGTGGAAGACGTCCGGGCGGCGCAGCACGGCGAGCGCCGCGAAGTACCCGCCGTACGACCAGCCGCGCACGCCGACCCGGCCGAGGTCGAGGTCGTGGTGCTGCCCTGCGAGCGCCTGCAGGGCGTTCACCTGGTCGTCCAGTGCCACCTGGGAGAAGCGGCGGAAGATCGCCCGGGTGAACTCCGGCGAGACGAACGGGGTGCCGCGGTTGTCGGTGGTGACGACGGCGAAGCCCTGGTCGGCCCACCACTGGCGGAGCTGCCAGCGGCGCGGCTCGGCCGCCACGGCCTGGAAGCCGGGCCCGCCGTAGACGTCCAGCAGCACCGGCAGCCGGCGGCCGGGGACGTGGTTGCGCGGGTACACCACGGCGGTGGGCAGGCCGAGTTCGGTGACCCGGGCGAGCCGTGGCCGCACCCGGTAGGGGAGGGTGGCGCTCAGGTCGGTGAGTGGCAGCGCGGGGCCGTCGGGTGAGGCGTCGAGCGAGCCGTCGCGCAGCAGTCGGCGCCGGATGCCGTCGGCGTCGGCGGTGGTGAGCAGCAGGGTGCGGCCGGCGGCGAGTGCGGAGTGCACGCCGGGGCCGGTGGTGACGGGTTCGGGTGCGCCGCCGTCCGGGTCGACCAGGTGGACGTACTGGTCGGCCGGGTCGCCCTGGCCGGTCTCGCAGAGCAGCCGGCCATCCAGGTGCCCGACCACCCGGCGGATCTGGAGCCCGGTGGTGTCCAGCGGCTTGCCGTCCAGGGCGAGGCCGCGGGCCTGCGGGGTGTCGTGGGCGGTGAGCAGCCGGCCGTCGGCCAGCCGGGCGGGGGTGCCGGGCAGGTCGTCGACCCAGAACTCGTCGGTGGTGCGGGAGAGTTCGCGGGTCTCGCCGGTGGCCGGGTCGGCGGTCAGCAGCAGGACGTGCTGCTGGAGCCGGTCGGCGACGGTGAGCAGCAGTTCCTGGTCGGAGGCCCAGGTGGCGGCGCAGAGGTACGGGAACGCGGCGGCGTCCCAGCGGAGCCGTACCCGGCTGCGGTCGAGGCCGAGGACCCAGAGCTGGACGTCCGCGTTGGGGCCGCCGGCCTGCGGGTAGGCGAAGTCCTCGGCGGGCTCGCCGGGGTGGGCGGGGTCGGCGAAGTAGCGCCGGGGGAGGGCGGATTCGTCCACCCGGGCGGCCAGCAGCGCGCCGCCGTCGGGGCGCCACCAGTGGCCGCGGGAGCGGCCGAGCTCCTCGGCGGCGGCGAACTCGGCGACGCCCCAGCGGGCGCCGTCGGCGGGGGAGAGCGGTTCGAGGTCGGGGGTGACGTACAGGGCGTCGTCGGCGACGTAGGCGACGCGTTCGCCGCCGGCGTCCGGCCGGGGGTCGAACGCGGGCCCGGCGACGGGCAGTTCGGTGCCGGCGCCGGTGGCGGTGTCGATCCGGAACAGCCGGCCGTCGAGGACGAGGACGGCGGTCGCGAGGTCGGCGGTGGCCGCGTACGTGCCGATGCCGGCGGCGACCAGGCGGGTGCGTTCGCGCAGCCGTCGTTCGACGGCGGGCAGGTCGTCGCGGCGGCCGGTGCGTCCGGGGGCGAGGACCGCCGGGTCGGCGACCAGTCGTTCCTCGCCGGTGGCGGCGTCGAGCAGGTACAGGCGGTCGACCGGATCCTCGGAACCGGTCGAGCGGAGCAGCAGCAGCCGGGTACCGTCCTCGGCGAGGGTGAACGCGCGCGGCGCACCGAAGGTGAACCGGCCGGTGCGGGCGCTGAGCGACAGGAAGGGGTCGGTGATGGTCACGGCCCGATCGTCGTATCGGAGCGCGCCACCCGACCAGTACCCTGTCATGTGAAATGTCACACACCACAATGGGGAGGATGCCGTGATCGAGGACCTGTGGACCGTCGAACCCCCGGCCCCGCTGCCCGCGGCCGACGGACTGTTCGGCGTCTCACCGGACGCGGCGCACCTGAACCACGGTTCGTTCGGCGCGGTGCCCGTCCCCGTGCAGCGGGCGCAGCAGCGGCTGCGCGCCGAACACGAGCTGGACCCGGACGGCTTCTTCGCCGACCTGCCGGCCCGGGTCGGCGCGGCGCGGACCAGGATCGCCGCCGACCTGGCCGTCGACCCGGACCGGCTCGCCCTGGTCTCCAACGTCACCGAGGCGGTCGCGATCGCCCTGGACACCATCCCGTTCGCGCCCGGCGACCGGATCCTGGTCACCGACCACGGTTACGGCGTGGTCACCCGGGCCGCCGAGCGCCGGGCCGCCGAGACCGGCGCCGAGGTGGTCGAGGTCGAACTGCCGCTGGACACCCCCGACGAGCAGGCCGTCCGGGAGGCGGTGCTCGCCGCCGTCGACGAGCGCGTCACCGTCGCGGTGCTGGACCAGATCACCTCGCCCACCGCCCGCCTGATCGCCGGCCCGGGCCTGCTCGCCGACCTGCGCGAACGCGGCGTGACCACCGTCGTGGACGGCGCCCACGCCCCCGGCATGCTGCCCGCCCCGGTCGACCCGAACGCCGACTTCTGGTTCGGCAACCTGCACAAGTGGGCCTTCGCCCCGCGCGGCACCGGCGTGCTCGCCGTCCGCCCGGAGTGGGTGGACCGGGTGCGCCCGCTGACCTTCTCCTGGGAGCACGACCGGGGCTTCCCGTGGAACGTCGAATGGCGCGGCACCTGCGACTACACGGGCTGGCTCGCCGCCCCGGCCGGGTTCGAGCTGCTGCGCGAGCTCGGCCCCGAGGCGGTGGCCGCGCACAACGCCGCACTCGCCGGGTACGGCCAGCGGGTGCTCGCCGAGCGGGCCGGCCTGTCGCCGCTGCCCGCGACGCCGGGGGTCTGGATGCGCTCCGTCCGGCTGCCGGCCGGGTGCGTCGAGGCGGAGCAGGACGTGAAACCGCTGCGGGACGAGGTCTGGCAGCGGCTCGGCACCCGGATCGCGATCCGCCCGTGGGCCGGCGGCGGGGTGCTGCGGGTCAGCGCGCAGCTGTACAACCGGCCGCGGGAGTACGAGCGGCTGGCGGACGGGCTGGCCGACCTGCTGAAGGGCTGACCGGCGCGCGGGGGCCGGCCTGCGCGCGCGGTTATTCCGGGCCGGCTCGCACGTGGCTACTCTGGGCTGGCTCGCTCGGAGCTGGCCCGCTCGGAGCTGGCCCGCAGCTCGGCGAGCAGCAGGTTCTGGTCGGCGAGCAGCCCGGTGAGGATCCGCCGGGCCGCTCGCAGCAGGTCGGCGACGTCGCCGCCGGCCAGCGCGTACACCACCGTGCTGCCCTCCCGGGTGGCGGTGACGATGCCGGACCGGCGCAGCACCGCGAGCTGCTGGGAGAGGCTGGAGGGTTCGACCTCCAGCTCGGCGAGCAGCCCGCGGACGGGCGTCGGTCCGGCCTGGAGCAGTTCCAGCACCCGGATCCGGACGGGATGGCCGAGCATCCGGAAGAACTCGGCCTTGGCCTGGTAGAGCGCTACCGCCACGAGTCCCCCCTTCCCTGGGGTCGGTCCGCTCAGATCTCCAGCGAGAGTTCGATCCGCTTGAGCTGGTGGCGGGCCATCGCGAGGTTGGAGCGGCCGCGGTTGAGCGCCAGGAAGAGGAAGAGGCCGCGCCCGGTGGGCGTGGTGATCGGTCGGACCAGGTGGTACTGGTTGGTGAGGCTGATCAGGATGTCCTCGATCTCGTTGTCGTGCAGGTTGAGCATCTCCATCGCCCGCATCTTGGCGCGGACCACGTCGGTGTTCCCGGCGGCGGCGACGTTGAGGTCCAGTTCGCCGCCGTCGCCGAGGCTGCCGAGCGCCATGCCGCTGCCGTAGTCGACCAGGGCGACGCCGATCGCGCCGTCGATCCCCATGGCCTCTTTGAGGGACGTCTCCAGGTTCGCCATCGTCGGTGTCCTCCCGTGAGTTGGTGGCGGTGGCTCCGCCGTGGCAACGACGGTAGGGAGACCGGCGGCCGTCCACCGGGGATGACCGGAGACGTCCGAAGCTGGTCGGACTCTGATCACTTGAAGATGTTTGCAACTATGGATGTGAGAGGGAAGCGATCCCGGAATGATCCAGTGGCCGATCCTGCGGCCGATCCCGACGCAGGGAAGCCGCGGGGAAAGCCGTACGGAAGCCCTACGGAAGCCGTACGGAAAGTCGCACGGAAAAACGGTGCTATCGATGTCAGTGCCGCCGGGTAACCTCTCGCTGAGATGCGAGATCACACCAACCACACCCGGACGGCGATGAACACCCCTGAGCCCCAGCCCCACGACGACCAGGAGCTCAGCCCCGCCGAGGCGTACGCGGCCAGCCGCCGCCGGGCCAAGGAGCAGGCGACCGCGCTCCACGGCTTCCAGCAGCTGTACGACTTCCCGCTGGACGACTTCCAGCTGGAGGCCTGCGAGGCGCTGGAGGCCGGCTCGGGCGTCCTGGTCGCCGCGCCCACCGGCTCGGGCAAGACCATCGTCGGCGAGTTCGCCGTGCACCTGGCCCTCCTGGGCGGCCGCAAGTGCTTCTACACCACGCCCATCAAGGCGCTGTCCAACCAGAAGTACGGCGACCTGGTCAAGCGCTACGGCGCCGCCAAGGTCGGCCTGCTCACCGGCGACAACACCGTCAACGGCGACGCCCCCGTGGTGGTCATGACCACCGAGGTGCTGCGCAACATGCTCTACGCGGGCTCCAGCACCCTCGACGGCCTCGGCTACGTCGTCATGGACGAGGTGCACTACCTCGCCGACCGCTTCCGCGGCGCCGTCTGGGAGGAGGTCATCATCCACCTCCCCGAGTCGGTCACCCTCGTCTCGCTCTCCGCGACCGTCTCCAACGCCGAGGAGTTCGGCGACTGGCTGGACACCGTGCGCGGCGGCACCCGGGTGATCGTCTCCGAGACCAGGCCCGTGCCGCTGTGGCAGCACGTGATGGCCGGCAACCGGATGTACGACCTGTTCGCCAACCCCGACCGGGACGGCCGCCCCAAGGACGGCCCGCGCAACCCGGGCAAGGCCGTCAACCCCGAGTTGGTCCGGCTCGCCCGCTCCGAGCTGGACCGCAACCCGCGCGACCGGTTCGGCCGCGGCCGGGGCCGCAGCATGCCCAACGGGCGCCCCGGCCGGGTCTGGACGCCGGGTCGGGTGGACGTCATCGACCGGCTCGACGCCGAGGGTCTGCTGCCCGCGATCACCTTCATCTTCAGCCGGGCCGGCTGCGAGGCCGCCGTCCAGCAGTGCCTCAGCTCCGGCCTGCGGCTCAACAAGGACGCCGACCGCGCCGTCGTCCGGGCCTTCGTCGAGGAGCGCTGCGCCGACATCCCCGACGAGGACCTGCACGTCCTCGGCTACTTCGAGTGGCTGGACGGGCTGGAGCGCGGCATCGCCGCACACCACGCCGGGATGCTGCCGCGGTTCAAGGAGGTGGTCGAGGAGCTGTTCGTGAAGGGCCTGGTCAAGGCCGTCTTCGCGACCGAGACCCTGGCGCTCGGCATCAACATGCCCGCCCGCTCGGTGGTCATGGAGAAGCTGGTCAAGTGGAACGGCGAGACCCACGCCGACATCACCCCCGGCGAGTACACCCAGCTCACCGGCCGGGCCGGGCGCCGAGGCATCGACGTCGAGGGCCACGCCGTGGTGCTCTGGCAGCGCGGCCTCGACCCGGAGGCGCTGGCCGGCCTGGCCGGCACCCGCACCTACCCGCTCAAGTCCTCGTTCCGGCCGTCCTACAACATGGCCGTCAACCTGGTCTCCCAGTTCGGCCGGCACCGCTCGCGCGAACTGCTGGAAACCTCCTTCGCCCAGTTCCAGGCCGACCGCTCGGTGGTCGGCATCGCCCGCCAGGTCCAGCGCAACGAAGAGGGGCTGGAGGGCTACCGCGAGTCGATGACCTGCCACCTCGGCGACTTCGACGCGTACATGGACCTGCGCCGCCGGCTCAAGGACCGGGAGAACGAACTCGCCCGCGAGGGCAGCGGCCAGCGTCGCGCGGCCGCCGTCGAGTCGATCGAGCAGCTCAAGCCGGGCGACGTCATCCACGTCCCCACCGGCAAGTTCGCCGGCCTCGCCCTGGTCCTCGACCCGGGCCTGCCGCCGGTCAGCCGCAACGGCCGGGTCGGCCGCCACCCCGACTTCCAGGACGGGCCCCGCCCGGTGGTGCTCACCGCCGAGCGGCAGGTCAAGCGGCTCGCCATGATCGACTTCCCGTACCCGGTCGCCGCCGTCGAGCGGGTGCGCATCCCCAAGTCCTTCAACCCGCGCAGCCCGCAGTCCCGCCGGGACCTCGCCTCCGCGCTGCGCACCAAGGCCGGCCACCTCGAACCCGAGCGGTTCCGCCGGGGCCGCGCGGCCGCCGCCGACGACCAGGAGATCACCCGGCTGCGCACCGAACTGCGCCAGCACCCCTGCCACGGCTGCGACGAGCGCGAGGACCACGCCCGCTGGGCCGAGCGCTACCACCGCCTGCACCGCGACACCGAGGCGCTGGAACGCCGGATGCGCTCCCGCACCCACACCATCGCCCGCACCTTCGACCGCGTCTGCGGGCTGCTCACCGACCTCGGCTACCTGAGCGGCGACACCGTCACCGACGACGGCAAGCGCCTCGGCCGACTCTACGGCGAACTCGACCTGCTCGCCTCCGAGTGCATCCGCGAAGGCGTCTGGAGCGGCCTGGACGCCGCCGAACTCGCCGCCTGCGCCTCGGCGCTGGTCTACGAGGCGCGCCAGTCCGACGACGCCACCGCCCCCCGGGTGCCGGAGGGCGGGGCCAAGGAGGCGCTCGGCCAGATGGTCCGGATCTGGGGCCACCTGGACGCCCTGGAGGAGCAGCACCGGATCAACACCGCCGAGGGCGTCGGCCAGCGCGAGCCCGACCTCGGCTTCGCCTGGGCCGCCCACCGCTGGGCCCTCGGCCACAGCCTGGACCAGGTGCTGCGCGACGCCGACATGCCGGCCGGCGACTTCGTCCGCTGGACCAAGCAACTGATCGACGTCCTCGGCCAGATCCAGGACGCGGCCGGCGAGGACGCCGAACTGCGGCGGACGGCCCGCAAGGCCGTCGACGGCCTGCGCCGCGGCATCATCGCCTACTCCTCGGTGGGCTGACCGCCGAACGCCAGGGGCCCGCCCGTTCACCCCGAACGTGCGGGCCCCTTCGCATGGTTGCTCACCGGTCCAACGGTGGCCCCTTATCGATGACTCGGGTGGGAAGCCGCCAGGCCTG
>NZ_JBHXTQ010000088.1:0-37593 GCF_042677305.1 Kitasatospora sp. NPDC127121
GGAAGTCGGCCTGGCCGACTTCCTGCGCGGCGCCCCAGGCTGGCGGGCTGGGGGGCGAGGAATATGACGGTCGGTCTACATAATTCCCCGAGATGGAAACGACGGCGCGTGACGTCCGGCGCGTGACGTCCGGTGGGCGGGGGGCTAAGGGTTGTCCCGTAACTGATCTTTGGCAGTATGAGAGTGGCTGGCCAGGATCGCATCCCAGGTTCCCTTTGGGAGGCGCTGACCTCGGTTCACCCCTGCGACCGCACGACATGGCAGCGGGTAGCAGGTGCCTCCACGGACCTCCCGACCTGGGGAGATGAGCAGGGCCCCTGTTATTGTGCGCCGATGTCAACGATCAAACAGTTCCAAGTGACCTTCGACTGCGCGGAGCCTGTCCGCCTCGCCGCCTTCTGGTGCGAGGTGCTGGGGTACGTCGTACCGACGGTCCCGGAGGGCTTTGCCACCTGGGAGGAGTACCAGCGATCGCTGCCGCCCGAGGATGAGGTCTACTTCGCGTGCACTGATCCCTCGGGTGTGGCCCCGCGTTTGCTCTTCCAGCGAGTTCCCGAGGGCAAGGTCGTCAAGAACCGGGTGCATCTCGATGTTCGGGTCGGCGCCGGGCTCGTGGGTGAGGAGCGTCTGGCCACACTTGAGGCCGAATGCGCACGGCTGATGGCGCTCGGCGCGAAACACGTGCTGACGCAGCGCGCCGATGGCGTCAACGAGTCGTGCATCACGATGCAAGACATCGAGGGCAACGAGTTCTGCCTCGCCTGATTCTCCTCCGAGACTGCGAGGTGGGGAGCCGTCTCCCGGGGACCTCTCAGGTCCCGCATGCGGCGGGAGTCATCCCGCGAGAGCGAGGTTGTGTAGGCGGGCAACGCCGTGCATCGCGTGGCGCACACCGTCGCCTCTCAGACGGCAGTCACGCAGGATCTTCCAGGTCTTCATCCGGGCGAAGGCGTGCTCGACGCGGGCGCGAACCCGTTTGTGGTCGTGGTTGTGTTCGGCCTGCCAGTCGGTCAGTTCGCCGCCTCAGGGCCGGCGGTGCGGGATGACGAGGCCGGTTCCGGGGTAGCCGCCGTCGGCGATCGTGGTTGTCCGGCCGACGGCGGCCTTGGCCCCGGATTCCTCCCATGCCCTGCAGTCGTTGCGGTTGCCGGGCAGGGGCCGGCCGACCACCACAACCAGGCGGGTGTCGGCGTCGATGACCACTTGGTGGTTCGTCGAGTAGCGATAGTTCTTCGACTGCTCGGCGACCTGGTGGTCGCGGGTGGGTACCAGCGTCCCGTCCACGATCAGCACCGCGTCCTTGGCGAATCGCCTACGCGGGGCAAGCGCGAGCCGGGGGCCGAGATGGTCGATCACGCGATCGGCGGTGGACTTCGACACTCCGAAGAGCGGCGCGAGTTGGCGCAGAGTCAAGTTGGTGTGCCAGTACGCGGCCACCAGTAGCACCCGGTCCTCCAGGGACAGCTTCCACGGCCGACCACGGCCCGGCGCGTCGCCGCCCTCGCGGCGCAGCTGCCTCATCAACTTGCCGAAGGCACGCGGGCTCAGTCCGGCGAACGGGGCTATCCAGGACGGCTCAGACGCCGTGATCACACCAGCCACGGCCAAGATCATCCCACGGCAAGATCACTTGCGGGACAACCCTTAGTCGGCGAAGCGGGCTGACAGGTGGGGGAGGAGGGTGGGGAGGTCTTCGTCCTCCCAGGGCTCGCCGGTCGGGGGGCCGGAGGTGATGCCGTTGGAGGGGAGGTCGGCGCCGGTGAGTTGGCGGTAGGCGTGGGTGGCCGCGTAGGCGAGGTCTTCGGCCTCCAGTTCCTCCTGGTCGGGGGTGAGGAGTTCGGCGAGGCTGTCCGGGTCGGCGAGGGCCTGTTCGAAGAGGGTGCGGCCGGCGCCTATCAGCCAGTCGCGGAAGTAGTCGAAGCCGTCGTCGCTGCAGCCGCCGTTGACGAGGTAGCCCGCGCCCCAGAGCAGCCAGGTGCAGGAGCGGGCCTTCTGCTGCGCGTAGTGCCGGTCGAAGTCCGCGATCTGATCGGGTGCCAGGCCGGCGAGGTGCCCGGTGAGCGCGTCGGCGTGTTCGCTCTCGTCGGCGGCGCCGGCGCGGGTGTCGTCGATGATCTGCCAGAAGGTGTCGAGATCCATGCCCGTCACCTTGGCAGGTGGGGCTGACACTCTCTCGCGCAAGCGGCAGAACGGTTTCAATGGTTTCAACGGTTTCAGCAGCTTCAGCGGTTTCAGCGGGGCGTCTGGGTGCGGAAGCTGTGGCCGAGCTCGGGGCCGGGTCCGTAGTAGTGGCGGAAGTTGTAGATCAGCGGGCTCCAGCGGGCCGGGTCGACGTGCTGGGAGCCGGGGACGACGATGCATCGACGGTAGGGCGGGGATCCTTCGGTGCGGGCCGAAGGATCCCCGTCGACCGGTCAGACCATCACGTGGCCGGGGGCCGACGGCCGCAGGGCACCACGCGAGGGGCCGCGATGGGGCCAGGTGGCCGACACCCAGCGGTCGCAAGGGGTTCGGGTCCGGATGGCGGCCCGAGCCAACCCATGTCACGTTACTCAAAGTGTTCACAAAAACACCTCGCGTTATCTCGATACTGCGGCGTGGCGCCTTGCGGTGACCACACCCGACTGGAACGGAGACGGTATGGCAGGGATCAGACGCGGCCGGTCGCGCGGCAGGCTCGCCGCGGCGATCGGACTGGCGGTCATCGGCGTGACGGCGGGTTGGGGAGGAGGTTCGGCACAAGCCTTCCCGGCGCACGCCTTCCCGGCGCAGGAGACGGCATCCGTCAGACCTGCCGTCGCCTCACCTGCGGACGGCACGGACGGCGCGGACCGCGCGAACGGTGCGAACGGCGCAGACGGGAAGTCAGGACCCCGGGCGTTGACCTGTCCGCCGGTGCCGTTGTGGGTGAACACCGGCGGTGGCGGTGACCAGCTGTACTCGTACAGTCCGACCGGTACGCAGTTGTCCGACGTGCCGCTGGTGCGGGACTACGGGGACATCGCGTGGAGTGCGGACGGCACGACGCTGTACGGGGTGTCCTGGCACGAAAGCCCGCCGACGCTGTACACGATCAACCCGGCCACCGGCGCGGAGACCAGCTCGGTGGTGATCACCGGTCCGGCCGCGGGTTTCGGGTCCGACTTCAACGCGCTGAGCTCCCGCCCGGACGGCAGCCTGTTCGTCGCGTCGTTCTTCTCGAACCAGATCTGGACGCTCAACCCGGCGACCGGGGTAAGCACGCTGTTCCCCGTCTCCTACCCCGCCACACTCGTCTCCTCGGGTGACTTCGTGACCCTGTCCGACGGCGACGTCCTCGGGGTCGCGTTCGATTCGTTCTTCCAGAACCCCACCAGCTACTTCCGGATCCACCCGGACAACACGATCACCGAGATCGGCACCACCCCGGACTCCATCTACGGTCTGGCCCAGTCCGGCGGCAACGTCTACATCTTCCGTGCGAACGGCACCATCGAGAAGCTGAACTCGGTGCCGACCGCCTCCTCGACCGCGACGCTGCCCACCACTGTCATCGCCGCGACGGGCCACCCCTTCTACGGCGCCTCCTCCACCCAGGACAGCGGGAACTGCAACCTTCCGGCCGGCACCTCCTACACCGTCGCCAAGTCGGTCTCCCCGACCGGCCCGGTGAACGAGGGCGACACCCTGACCTACACCGAGACTGTCACCAACACCGGCACCAACCCGGCCACCTTCGCGGGTTTCAGTGACAACCTCTCGGCCGTGCTGACGGACGGCACGCTGGTGCCCGGCTCCGTCACCGCCAGCTCCGGAACGGCCGCCGTCACCGGGAACACCCTGACCTGGTCGGGCACACTGACGGCGCCGCCCGCCGCCGGGTCCACCGTGACCGTGAAGTACCAGGTGACGGTCAACAGCCCGGACACCGGCAACTTCGCGCTGACCAACAACGTCGCGCCGACGATCGCCGGCGGCACCTGCGCGACCGCGACGGGCTGCACCACCACCGTGCTGGTCAACGTCCCCACCCCCGAGATCGACAAGTCCGCGGCGGAGGCCTCGTTCGTCACCGGGCAGACGATCCACTACACCTACGCCGTCACCAACAACGCCTCGGTGCCGCTGACGAACATCGCGGTCACCGACACCGGCCCCGGCACCCCGACGGTCACCTGCCCGCCCGGCCCGCTCGCGGCCGGCGCCACGGAGAAATGCACCGCCACCTACACCGCGACCGCCGCGGACGCGGCGGCGGGCACGATCACCGACACGGCGAACCTCACCGCCACCGTCGGCACCCAGACGGTGACCTCGACCAGCAACCAGGTCGTCGTGCCGCTGCGGGCGCTGACCATCACGAAGTCCGCCGTCCAGCCGAACTTCCAGGCCCCGGGCGAGACGCTCAACTACACGTACACCGTCACCAACACCGGCCAGGTCGCGCTGACCGGCGTGACGGTGACCGACCTGACGCCCGGCGTCACCGTCTCGGGCTGCGGAACCAACCAGCTCGCGCCCGGCCAGTCCACCACCTGCCAGGCCACCTACGTCACGACGGCGGCGGACGTCGCCGCCCAGAACGTGCCCGACCAGGGCCAGGTCACCGGCACCGACCCGGGCGGCCAGAGCGTCACCACGACCAGCAACAAGGTGAACACCCCGCTGGTCGCGATCACCGTGGTGAAGAAGGCCGCCGAGGCGCAGTACACCGCCGCCGGGCAGACCATCCACTACACGTACACGGTCACCAACACCGGCGCCCAGCCGCTGACCAACATCGGCGTGGTGGACAACGGCCCCGGCACCCCGACCGTCACCTGCCCCACCGGCCCGCTCGCGCCGGGCGTCTCCGAGAACTGCACCGCGACCTACGTCACCACCGAGGCCGACGTCGCCGCGGGCAAGGTCGTCGACACCGCCCAGGTGACCGGGAGCGCTCCCGGAGGCCGGACCGTCACCTCGACCAGCAACAAGGTGACCGTGCCCTACGCCGGGCTGAAGATCGTCAAGGCCGTCCAGGAGACCTCGTTCTCCGCCGCCGGCCAGGCCCTGCACTACACCTTCACCGTCACCAACACCGGTGACACGACGCTCGGTTCGATCGCCGTGACGGACTCCGGTCCGGGCACTCCGGCCGTCTCCTGCCCGGTGACCACCCTGGCCCCGGGCGCGTCCACGACCTGCACCGCGACCTACTCCACCGCCGACGCCGACGTGCAGGCCGGGAAGATCACCGACACCGCGACCGTCACCGGCACCACCCCCGACGGCACCCCGGTGACGGCGACCAGCAACACCGTGACCATCGTGGCCTGCACCCCCTGCGAGGACCAGGACCACGGCGGCTGCGACGGCAACAACTCCGGTGGCCACGGCGGCTGGGGCGACCACCACCCCGGCCCCGGCCAGTGGGACAACCACCCCGACGGCACCGCCCCCGGTGACGCGTCGGCCGCCGAACACCCCGCCGGCACCCACCCCGCGCCCGTTCCCCCGCGCGACACCGCCGCGCAGGAACCCGCCCTGATGCTCGCGAACGCCGGATCCCCGGTGGCCATGGCCAGCCTCGGCGGCGGCGCGCTGCTGGGCCTCGGCTGGCCCATCGCCGCCTTCGCCTCGGCCCGCCTGCGCCAGGACCGCTCCGGAGAGTGACCGCCCTCCACCACCCGGGCCGACCCCGGCGACGCACACAACGCACGCGACGCACGCAACACATACGCCGGGCGTAGCGGCCGGGAGAGCAGAGTGCGCCACCACTGGTGGCGCACTCTGCCTGCTTTCTCGGCCGAACCGGGCCTAGCCGAGGACGGCGTCCACGGCGGCCGCCAGCGCCTCGCGCACCGCCGCGGGGGCGGTGAAGCGGCTCTGGTTCATCGCGCCGTGCCGCAGGATCAGCAGGGTGTCGGCCGCCCGGTCGGGGTCGGGGTGGCCGGCGGCGGCGAGCAGGCCGGTGAGCAGGGCGCGGAACCAGTCCATGTGCTCCTGGATCGCGCGGCTGACCGGGTGGTCGGGGTCCGGGTAGTCGGCGGCGGCGTTGATGAACGGGCAGCCGCGGAAGCCGGGGGCGCAGAACTCGTCGGCGATGCCCGTGAACAGGGCCGTCACGGCCTCGCGCGGAGGAAGGTCCGCCACTGCGGCGGCGGCCGCGCGGAAGAGCCGGTCGTGCTCGTGGACGTAGGCGAGCACGACGTCGCCCTTGGACGGGAAGTGCCGGTAGAAGGTCGCGTTGGCGACCGCCGACTCGCGGATCAGCTGGTCGATGCCCACCCCGCGCACGCCCTGGGCGTAGAAGAGCCGCATCGCCGCGGCCAGGATGCGAGCGCGCGGTGGCGTGGAGTCTCTCGTCGTCATGGCTTGACGCTAACAGAAGGATCGTTCTACCTTGGAGGAGTAGAGAGAACGCTCCTTCTACTTCTTGGATCGGACGGCCCGGCCCCGACCGGCCGCCGATCCCGATCCGAACCCCAGCCCCCACGCACCAGGAGAGACCCCGCCATGCCCAGCAACCGCACCCCGGTCATGTTCATCCACGGCCTCTGGCTGCACTCCACGAGCTGGCAGGGCTGGGCCGACCGGTTCCGCGACGCCGGCTACGAGCCGATCCTCCCCGAATGGCCCGGCGTCCCCGCCACCGTCGCCCAGGCCCGCAGGAACCCCGACCCCCAGGGCGGCATCGGCCTCGCCGAGATCTCCGCCCACCACGCCCGGATCATCCGCGACCTCGACACCCCGCCCGTCCTCGTCGGCCACTCCGTCGGCGGCTTCATCGCCCAGCACCTCCTCGGCCAGAACCTCGCCCGGGCCGCCGTCGCGATCGGCCCCGGCCAGATCAAGGGCGTCAAGGCCGTTGGGCCGGCCCAGGCCAAGTCGGCCTTCGCGTTCCTGCGCAACCCGGCCAACACCAAGCGCGCCGTCTCGCTCAACCCCGGGCAGTTCCGCTACGCGTTCGCCAACGCCGTCCCCCAGCAGGAATCCGACGCACTCTTCGACGAGTGGACCATCCCCAGCCCCGCCCGCCCGCTCTTCCAGCTCGCCCTCAGCAACTTCGCCCCCCACTCCCCCGCCAAGGTCGACACCCGCAACCAGGACCGCGGACCGCTCCTCCTCCTGTCCGGCAAGCTCGACCACACCGTGCCCGACGTGCTGACCCGCTCCACCCACAAGCAGTACCGCAAGTCCTCGGCCGTCACCGACTACCACCGCTTCGACGACCGCGGCCACTCCCTCACCGTCGACCACGGCTGGACCGAACTCGCCGACCACTCCCTCACCTGGCTCGACCGGCACCACATCGGCTGAGCAGACGGCACCGCCCGGCCCCGGCTCCCCGGCCCGCCGCCCGAGAGGTGCGGGCGGCGGGCTCGAACGGCGGCCCACAGGTCAGCGGCGGCCGATGATCTTGGAGAACGTCGCGAGCGAGACGGTGCCCGTCTTCTTGGCGGCATCACCGACGGTGCCCCAACTGCCGATGCTCTGACCGTAGTTGGCGGTCAGCGCGGCGCCGCTCGCACCCTCCTTCGCCTGGGACATGTCCGTGCCCGTGGACATCTCGACGACCAGCGGGACCTGGGTGGAGAGGTTGACCGAGCCCTGGAGGACCTTGCCGGCGAGCTTGCCCGCCTTCTCGGAGGCGCCGACGACCTTGGCGCCCTTGGTGCCGATGTAGTTGAACACCTTGGTCGCGTCGGAGGCTCCGGAGCCGCCGGTCTCGGCGAGGAAGGTGAGCCCGGCCCGGCGGACGCCGACGCTGGCCTTGTAGGAGGCCTTGGCGCCGGTGCCGATCGTCTTGACGATGGCCTTGCCCGCCTTGAGGCTCTTGGCGACCGCGCCGACACCGGGCAGGGCGGCGAGCGCGTCCGCGCCCAGGCCGACGATCGTGGCCGCGTCCCAGTCGCCCTTGATCGCGGCGTCCACGGTGTGGGCGCCGAGCGCGGCGATGGCGGTGACGGCGGCGACCGGGCCCGCGATCGGCGTGAGGACCGGGATGAGGGCCAGGACGCCGGCGACGGCGGACACGATGCCCAGGATGTCCCCGAAGACGGACCAGAAGCTGCCGCCCTGCTCCGCGGCCGCCTTACGGGCGGCCTCCGCCTTCAGGTACTCGAACTCCTGGCCACGGGTCTGGATGACCCGGGTGAACTCGCGGTCGGTGAGCAGGCACTGGAGCTGGAGCTCGGCCTGGAGGGCCAGCGCCATGTCGATCAGGTCGTACAGGCGCTCGTCCTTGATCCACTCCCGGGGGTAGCCGTTGTCGGTGAGCCGGTAGTAGACACCCTCGCCCGAATACCCGCCCATGGCCAGGGACGGTATCGAGCCGAGGCGACGAGCGACGGAGGAGTGCCGGAAGGCGATCACGCCCGCCGTACGAGGAAAGTCGGGGTCCGCCCCGAAGGGAGACTTGGCAGCCTCCCTGGGCAGGAACTGCTTGAAGTCCGCCAGTTCCTGTGCGACCTTCTGGTCGGAGTACGCGTAGCCTCCAAGCTCCCAGTCCAAGCGGTGGAGTGCGTCGATGACCTGGTCGCGCTGGAAGACGTACAGGCGCAGGAGCTGGTCGATCCGGTAGTGGTCTTCGGGGCGCAGCGCCTCCGGGTCCCACCCCCAGATCTTCATCGCGTCCTTGCTGTTGGTGGTGTACATGTTCAGTTCGCTCTGAACGTTGAAGACGATCTTGTCCTGGTTGCCCGGCTGGTAGCCCAGGGCCTCCAGGTCGACATTGAGCCGGTACTCGATCTCCATGGGTCTGTCCCCTTTCCCGGTCAGGCCGCGGTGGCGGTGTCGAAGGTGATCGTGCGGCAGACCTCGGCGAGGATCTCCACGCAGGAGTCCCACTCGGGGAGGTTCTCCGTGGCGATCGCGAAGTCGGCCATCGCCAGGCGTCCGGGGATCGGCACAAACACGTGCAGCTGCCGGACCACGGTCGGGCCGCCGCCGTCGCCGAGCAGGTTCACCGGGCGCTCGACCTTGCGCTCCTCGGTGAGCAGCACCGCGGGGCCGGCTTCGAGCCGGACGACGCCGACCTCGGCGTCCGGGTAGATGGCGCCCATGGTGCGCGCCAGGCGGTGGACGGTCTGCTCGTTGGACAGCTCGCTGGGGCGGGCGGTGACGGTCAGGATCGCCGAGGCCAGCTTCTCCTCGGGCTTCTCCTTCGTCGGCCCGTACAGCAGCGTGCCCGCGTAGACGGCGCCGGCGGCGGACAGCAGCTCGTACATCGTCTGCTGGGTCAGGACGGCTGCCCCTATCTCCTCGTCCGACGGCTTCGGGTCGACCATGTTCAGCCGCTCGATCAGCCGGTTGGTGTTCGCCTCCGCCGACACGGAGAAGTCGAGGTCGGTGAACGCCTCCGGGACTTGGAAGCTGATCGGCAGGTCGATCGTGGCGTCGGGCACAGGTGCGCTCCTCACAGGCGGGACACGGATGCGGCCCGCCGCACGACGCGGCAGGACCGCCCGCCATGATCGACGGCCCGGCGGAACCACCGACCCCACCGCCACCCCCGGCACGCGACCGCTGGCGCGAACCGATCCGCCTTACGTCCCACCTGGACCGAATTGCCCACCCGAACACACGTCTCACCCGTAACCGGAACGGCCTGATCCACCGTCACCCACATGGCCCAAGCGGCCCATTGCACGGCACGGCGCCGCCGGGAACGTCCGCGAAGCGGAACGCCGCGCCGACCGGGGAGGTCGTGCGCGGCGTTCGCCGGGAGAGTCGGGAGCGTCGGGAGCGTCGAGAGAGTGCGGCGGTGGGTTACGCCGCGCCGAGGCGGCTCGGGGCTCCCGGGGCGGGCTTCAGGTAGCGGACGGCGGCTGCTGTCACCAGGGCGATCAGGGTGACGGTGAGGAGGTACTGGCAGAGCAGGCCGAGATTGCCGAGCTCATTGTCGTACCAGGTGAAGAACTCCTGGCCGGTGAGGCCGAGACTGAGGACCGACGGGAGGACGGCCAGTGCGGTCGCGGCCGGCAGCAGCCGGCCCCAGCGGAGGGATGCGAGCGAGAGCAGGACCAGCGGGATACAGGCCCCCATCAACGTCAGCACGGGCTGGGGGAGGACGGGGAGGGCGCTCTCGTGAAGAAGTGCGCTGAGGCAGCCCAGGTTGGACAGCAGGAGGCTCGCGACCAGCACCAGGGCGGGCGGGACGGCGGCGCGCGGTCGGCGGGCGATCGTACTCTCCAGCAGGTCGCCGGGGGCAGCGAAGAGCAGCAGGGACCACAACACGTTCGCGCCGGACGACATGATCAGGAGGGTGTAGTCCGGCGGAAAGCCCGGCACCACGGTCCACATCGCATGCTGCTGGACGAAGCACTGGGCGATGGCGGCCACTCCGGCCAGGGCGGCCAGGGCGGCCAGGGTCCGGACGGTGGTCCACCGGCGGAACAGCAGGGCTACCACGACCAGCAACCAGAGCACCTGATTGACATCCTCCCCGCCCTAAAGGACGGGGATTCCTAGCTCACTTCGCCTGGCCGTCAGCGACGGGCAGGGCTTACAAGATCAGCACTAGCCGGGTCGAGACCAGCCCGGACGAGCATTACCCGGGCGGAGTTCTTGTCCCTGGGAGAGGAGACTCCGCACGCGGTGCACGTATACGTTCTCTCGGAAAGAGGAAGGCGGTGCTTGGCTCTCGCACCGCAGTGCGCGCAGTCCATGGTGGTGTGCGCAGGGTCGACCAGGTGCACGGACCTGCCGTGCTTGCGGCCCATCTCGATCAGGGCGCGCTTGGTCGCCCCGATCGCGGCGTCGGCGGCCTTCCCGGCCATGGTGGTCCTGGCGAGGAACTTCGGCCGGAAGTCCTCGACGGCTATCGCGTCGTGGTCGCGGACGACCTGCTTGGCCCACTTGCGGCCGGTGTCCTGCCGCTGCCGGGCGACCTTCCTGGAGACCTTCGCGGCCTGCCGCCGGGCCTCGCGGTAGCCCTTCGTCTGCGCCTTCCCCTTCGGGGCCCGGCGGCGCGCCATCTGCCGCTGGTACTTCGCCAGACGTCGGGCGGCCGTCCTGCCGTGCTCCGCGTGCGGGAGGTCATGCGCGTCGGACGTGGTGGTGGCGGTCTCCCTCACGCCCCAGTCGATCCCGATGACCGCACCGGTCTGCGGCAGCGGCCGGACCTCGGCGGCCACGACGAACGAGGCGTACCAGTGCCCGACCGCGTCCTGGTACACGCGCACACTCGACGGGACACACGGCAGGTCACGCGACCACACCACCGTCAGCACGATGCCGCCCGCGAGGTGCAGCCGGCCCTCCTTGAGCCGGAACCCGCGCTGCGTGTAGTTCAGCGACGGCCGGGAGTCCTTGAGTTTCTTGTGCCGGGGCATCCCGGCGCGCTGCTTGACCGGCAGCTTCGCCTTGATGTCCTTGAGCGCCTTGGCGCGGGACCTGGCGAAGTCGCGGATGGTCTGCTGCTGCGGAACGGACGCGCCCTCGCGCAGCCAGCTCATCGACTGCCGGGCCCCGGTCAGCATCTTGTCGAGCTGTGCGGGGCCGCACGTGGTCTTCTCCGCGGCGGTCGCCTTGTTGTGCTTGTGGACCTTGCGGGACATCGCCACAGATTCGTTCCACACCCAGCGGCACTTCCCCCACTCCGCTTCGAGCAGTGCGAGGGCGGTGGCCGACACACGGAGCCGGTAGGTGTACCGGGCGTACCCGGCCTCACCGGCCGCCGCTGTCGTCGTCATGAGCCGCAACCTAACAGCCCCCACCGACAACAGCAGAAAGCGCAGGTCAGAGCAGATGTGCAGAGAACTCCGCCGCTTCACGGCTCCGGGCCGAGGACCCATTCCTCCCCGGCCTGAAGGCCGGAGCCTCCTGGGAGAAATCAGGTGACGGTCTGGGCGATCAGCGGGGAGTGCCAGTCGACGAAAGCGGTTCCGGGGTGCTGCAACGCGTAGGAGTGGTTGGCCGTGGCCTGCCGCCACTTCTCCGGGAGGAACACGAGGGCGGTCAGCTGCTGACCGAGCGCCATGGCGGCGGCCAGCGGGGCGGTGGTGGCGAGCAGGCGTCCGGCGGTGCTGCTCGCGGTGATACCGGTGCGCACCCGCAGGCCGTACGCGGCGACGCCGACGGTCTCGCGGATGACGGCCAGTCGGCCGGCGCCGGCGGTGGAGTCGGCGTGGACCGCGGCGATCTCCTCGCCGCGCTCGGCCCGGTAGGCGGCGGGGTAGGCCCGCAGGGCCAGTCGCAGTCCTCGCAAGGCGGTGCCGGTAGTGCCGGTGGTACCGGTGGTGGCGGTGTTCACGCGAGGGCCCCCCTGGCCGTCGGACGGGTGGTGCGCAGACGCCGGTCGGCCTCGGCCACTACCGCGCGCAGCCGGTCGGCCTCGGCGGCGAGGGTGTCCCGCCCTGCGTCGGCGAGTGCGTACGTCCGGCGGGCGCGGCCGTCGATCACCTCGTCGCGCTCGACCTCGATCAGCCCCTGCTGGAGCAGGCGGTCCAACGCGCTGTAGAGCGTGCTGGTGCGCATTTTGACCCGACCGTCCGAGAGCGCGGCAACCTCTTGGATCAGGGCGTAGCCGTGCCGAGGCGCGTCGGCCAGTGCGGTGAGCAGAAGCAACGTGGGCTCCTGCATGGAGCGTAATGTCATGCGGATACATATACCGTTCATAGGCATATACCGTCTATGGGCCCATGTATCTGGCACGGGCGGATGCCAGAGCAACCGTTCGGCTCCGGAACCCGTCATTTCACGGATGTCGGGGCACGACCGCCTCGCCCCAAGGACACCGGGAGCTGGTCTCGTTGCAGCGGAAGAAGCCGTACTGGCAGCCGTACTGGTGGCGGCTGATGTTCCGTTCGGACACCACGCCGGAGTGGGAGCCGATGGATCGCGGACCGCTCTCCCAGGTCTCGAACCACGCGCTGACGACGATGTCGATCGAGGCCTGGGCCGACGGCCTCCTGGAGGAGGCGCTCTACGAACTCGAAGACCTGCGCGGCGACCTGCGCGTCGAGTGCTACGAGGAGCCCGTCCTCACGGACGGCACTCCGCCGGTGTATTCGCGCCAGGGGCGGCTGCCGGGGAGGTGAGTCCGGGACGGGTTCGGCGCGGGAAGTCGGTGGGGCCGACTTCCCATGCCGTAGTCAGCGAACAGGGGTTGGGGTTGCGGTGGGCCTGGGGCCCGGGCGGGGATGGTGATGGGCGGTCAGGGGGTAGACCCAGGCGAGGAGAGCGAGGAGGAGTGCGAACGGGAGGAGGGTGTAGGCGGTCGCGGTGCCCGGGGTCACGTCAGGACGCATCGAGGGCGATGGGGAGGTCGAGCTCGGCCCAGACGGTCTTCGCGTTGGGGTGGCGGGGGATGGTGCCCCAGCGGTCGGCGAGGGCGTCGATGAGGGTGAGGCCGCGCCCGGACTGGGAGTTGGGGGCGAGGGCGGCGGGCAGAGCCGGGAAGCGGTCGCCCCGGCAGTCCGAGATCTCGATGCGCAGGGTAGTGCCCCGGCGCACGGTGGTGGTGAGACAGAGGTGAAGCTCGAAGCCGCGCCCCGGAACGCGGCCATGGGTAGTCGCGTTAGCGGCGAGCTCCGCGACGATCAGGAGAGCCGAGTAGTACGGCTCGGTGTGGGACAAGTTCAGCCCCCAGGTGGTCAGTTGACGCCTGGTGATGCGCCGGCCGATGGCGGCGCCCTTGGGGGTGGCGGCGAGGGTGATGGTGTGACGGCGGGGGCTGTCGAGCGGGATGTCGGTCGTCATGGAAAAAATCGTGGCGCCCCGGACGTACGCTGACCACGGATTCGGCGAGCACTGAGAGTGCCTGTGCGGATGCGGAGGGTTGGCCTGTCGGCCAGCCCAGATCAATCGGTCGAAAGGGTGGGTGATTGTCGTGGGTGGCGTCGAGCGCACGGTCTTCGATGACGGCGAGACGGCGGAGAACTCCGACGGGGTCGCGGAGTTCTATGCGGCGGTGGGCAAGTTGATCAGGCTCTTCCGGGAGCGGGCCGGGCTGACCCAGCGCGAGCTGGCCGAGAAGCTCGGGTACAGCGAGGACCAGTTGGGAGCGGTCGAGCGCGGCAAGCGGACGCCGAGAATCGAGATCCTGACGAAGGCGGAGGAAGTCCTCAACGCGGGTGGCGCGTTGAGGATCATCGCCGACGACGTGATGAAGGCGAAGATCCGGATCACCACACGGCACCCTGCGTTCTCCAAGGCCTTCACGTTCGAGGAGGCGAAGGCTTTGGAGATCCACGACTACAGCACACTCGACATCCCTGGCTTGCTCCAAACCGAGGCACACGCTCGGGCGCTGTACGAAATGCGCAGGCCCTGGCTCTCCGTCGAACAGATCGACCAATGGGTGGCAGCCCGACTGGCGCGCCAGGAGATCCTCACTCGGTGGCCGCTTCCGCTCATGAGCTGGGTGATCGACGAAAGCGTCCTACGCCGGCCGCTCGGTGGATGGGATGTTCACCAGGAACAGCTTCGACACATCCTCAAGGTCTCGGAGATCCGAGGCCTGGAGATGCAGGTCATGCCCATCGGGAGTACGGAAAACGCCGGCATGGGCGGCCCGTTCACGCTGCTGACCCCGCCCGGACGCGCGCAGATCGCCTACGTGGAGGTCCAGCACGTCAACAGGTTGATCACGGATCCGGAGGAAGTCCGTAAGATGGCCGCACGGTACGGCACCCTCAGGGGGCAAGCGCTCAACATGAGGGAGTCCTTGGCCTTGATCGAGATGATCCTGGGAGAGCGGTGAGCATGGCCGAGCTGGCGTGGTTCAAGAGCAGCTATAGCGGCAACGAGGGCGCCAACTGCGTCGAGGTGGCGGGGACCCCCGGCGTCGTCCACGTGCGTGACTCCAAGGACAAGAGCGGCCCGCAGCTGGCGTTCGAGCCGGCCACGTGGCAGGCGTTCGTGGCGTTCGCCGCGACCGCTGAGGTCTGAGCAGTCCCCCAACGGCCCACCGCTAGGCAGCGGTGGGCCGTTGGCGTACCGTCAGAAGGCATGGAACTCGTCTGGTTCAAGAGCAGCCACAGCACCAACGAAGGCGCCCAATGCGTCGAGATCGCGTGGCGCAAGAGCAGCTACAGCACCAACGAGGGTGCTGAATGCGTCGAGGTCGCCGAGACGACCGCCGCCGTCCACGTCCGTGACTCCAAGGACAAGGACGGCCCCCAACTCACCTTCTCCCCCGCCGCCTGGCAGGCCTTCGTCGACTTCGCCCCGACGGCCGCCTGACGGCCCGAGACTGCCAGGACCAGGAGCAGGACCAGGCCAGGCCTAGGGCGTGGCAGTACCCTCCTGCGCGTCGCCCTCGATTGCCCGGAGCGCGGCGACCGCGGCGGGCGCCACATTGGAGTTCACGGCCGCGCCGAGTGCGGCCAGCTCACGGATCACCGGCAGTGCGGGTGCCGCCGCCGGGCCGAACTGCCGCAACGCCGCGAGTGCCGAGCAGACGATCCCCCACTTCTCCGCCCGCACTGCCCGATCGAGTACCTCCTCGACCGCCCCGAGCGCCGCCGTGCCCCCGAGGTGCCCCAGCGCCTCCAGCGTCGAGTTCACCTCCGTTTCGATCCACTGCTGGTCCAGGTCGAAGCCGAGCAGCCGCTCGACCAGACTGGGCACCAACTGGCCTGCCGCACCCGGAAGCCACTTCGCGGCCTGGACCGCCCGCCAGGCGTCGACCCCGCCGTCCAGCGCCACCAGCAGACTCGGCAGCGCCCGCTCGTCACCGAGACGTGCCAACGCGAGGACGGCCTCCTGATGGGCCCGGCGCAGATGGCGCTGCGGGGAGGCCCACGCCTGTGGTCCGTACTGCGCGTGCTGGGCAGCGACGAAGGCGACCAGCACCGGGCGGGCCGGCTCGGGGACCGGATGGCAGGCGCCGAGGGCGGAGGCGGCCTCGGCGACGACCTCAAGGTACGGGTCCGCGAGTTGGGCGCCGATCAGCGCGACGAGCGGGCCGTGGCCACCGCTCCGGGACCTGATGATCTCCGAACCCATCCGCAGGGAGTCCAGCCGGGTACCGGGGTCAGCGCTGCGCAGCTGTTCCGCCAGCAGCATCGTGCGCTCGGGCACCCGCGCGCCCAGAACCTCGTGGAAGGTGCGCAGCAGCCCGGTGACCGGTGAGTGGACCGTTGCGTGCCGGTCGAGGTCCTCGAACGCGGCGATGACCTCGACCGGTGCGCTGCCCGGCTCGATCGTGGGTGCCGGTGTCGCCGGGGTGGGGGTGAGCCACCAGTCGCCGGTCGGGGCCGTCTGTTCACGCAGCAGGGCGATCGCGGTGCGGGTCGCCTCCTGGGCGTGGAAGTCCGGTGTGCACCGGGCGTGCTGGATCAGGGCTGCCAGCCGGGTGGTCGGATCGAGCGCGGTGTCGTCGGCGAGGGAGGTGAGCCAGGCCGATGCGGACGCCAGCATGTCCGGCCGGGGCAGAGCCAGCGCGGCCATCGCCTCGACCAGCAGCAGCCGTTCGACCACCCCCGGTGCTGCGGGAAGCCGTTCCCGCAGCACCGCGGCAGCGCGTTCCGCATCGTCGACCAACAGCCCGAGCGCGGGTATCGCCGCCTGCCGCACCAGCCGGTCGGAATCCGTGGCGAACCCGATGAACGTCTCGGCCTGCTCCCGCATCAGCGCCGCGGCCTTGTAGTGGCCGGAGAAGTCCCAGCTGTTCTCCTCGGTCGCACCATACGCGAGCGCTGCGTTGCCGATGCCGACCAGCAGTTCGACCACCGCCGCCCGTATGGGCGCAGCGGCGTCGCCGGCCAGCTCGAAGAGGAACGGCACGCTTGCGGCCGTGCACTGGTAGACGTCGCCCTGATGGTGGACGGCGCTGTAGAACCTGCCGAGCGCGTCCCCGCGCTCCTCCTCGTCGGAGGAGGCGAGCGCGTGCAGCAGCCCGGGCACCTCCTCCGCGGTGCCGTAGGCGTGATGCATCTGCGACCAGTCGATGTCGTGGAGTCCGTCGAACATGACGAACATTCTGCCCGTCGCCACTGACCTCTGGGAGGCGGGGCAGGGGGCGGGACCCGACCTCTGAAGACGGCCTCCAGCCGACGGCGCCGTCCTTCGAGATGACGGCCTGGGCCTGCTGCGTCCGCGCGCTCAACCGCTGGGCGAAGCTCCGCAGGGAGTCGGCGTTGCTCGCGCCTTGATGCGGGCGGGCCGCCTCCGTGGCGCCGGGGCCCTTTCTGCCGTCCGTGCCGGTCAGGGGCGGGTGAAGGCCACCTCGGGGAAGTCCCGGCTGGGGCCGTTGAGCAACGGCTCGCAGGTTCCCTTGAGTTGGCGTTCGAAGAAGGCGCCGACATAGCTGGTGGTGATCGCGATCGACCGGGGAGCGTTCGGGATGGGCAGCACGCCGCTCTCGTTGACCAGGTAGTCCAGGTCGGTGAAGGTGTAGTGGTCGGCGCCGGCGACGGTGAGCCACCGCTTCCATCCGTCCAGGTTCGGCCAACTGCTGGTCCAGGACGGCACGATGTCCGGGCCGCTCGGGTCCGCGGCCGCGATCAGCAGGACCGGGCGGCCGCCGATGCCGGTCGCGGGAACCGGTGGCGTGATGGCGCCGTCGAGGTCGACACCGGCCAGCACGCGTCGGTCCGCGCCCATGGCGGCCAGGGTCGCATCGCCGCCGACGGAGTGCCCGGGCGGCGCGGCGCTGCTAGCGTGACCGCATGGATCGAGATCAACGCTCACTCCACGCCTCGTCGTTCGGCGCGGCGGCGGCCGCGTACGCCGAGCACCGCCCGGACTACGCGCAGGACGCGGTGCGTTGGGCACTCGAACCCGCTCCCGGCCCGCGCGTGCTTGACCTCGGCGCCGGAACCGGCAAGCTGACCGGCGTGCTGGCCGCGCTGGGTGCCGAGGTCATCGCAGTCGAACCCGACCCGGCGATGCTGGCCGAACTGCGCCGTTCACTGCCGGAGGTCCGTGCCCTGTCGGGGAGCGCGGAGGCGGTTCCGCTGCCGGACGCCTCCGTCGACGCCGTGGTCGCCGGCAACGCCATGCACTGGTTCGACATGGCCGTCGCGGGGCCCGAGATCGCCCGGGTCCTCGCCCCCGGCGGCGTCCTGGCCGGCCTGTGGAACGTGATGGACGACCAGGTCGCCTGGGTCGACGGGCTCGCACAGGTCAGCGGGGGCGAGGCCATCGGCCCGCGTGACACGCCCGCCGGCTGGCGCGCCGAGACGACCGGCATGCACCTTCCGAAGACCGGCGCGGCCGCCCGGTTCGGCTCGCCGGAGCAGGAGCAGTTCCCGCACGGGCAACTCCGCACCGCCGACTCCCTCGTCGCGACCCTCGCGACCCGCGCGGGCATGCTCGTCATGCCGGAGCAGGAGCGGGAGGCCAGACTCGGCCGGATCCGCGCGTTCCTCGCAGACCGGCCGGAGACCGCCCAAGGCGAGTTCACGCTCCCGATGCTGACCGCCGTGCTGCGCGTCCGGCGACTGGCCCCCGGCCCGGGGCCGGAGGCGCGGGGCTAGGGCCTATTTCGAAAGTCCTGGCCGCGAACGTGTAGCAGTCATGGACACCGCGCCGTCCGGGCACCCGGCATGCTTTCGGCCCGGATCTCACCGATGGACTCCGAGGCACGCCGGAATGAGGGTTCTACGTCACCGCGAGCACAACCGGTTCAATGCCGACCGGCTCTCATCGTCCGCGGCACGGCAGATCATCAACCGCTGGTCCGGATCTTGGAGTGGCATGAGTACTTCGAAGTTCACGGCGATCACACCTGCGTCCGGATGCCGCATCACCTTGTGTCCGCGGCCGTTGACCTTCACGTCTCCCTCGGCCCACAATCGCGCGAATTCCTCGTTACGGGTGGTGCATTCGGTGATGAGGTCGGTCAACGCCTGGTCCTCCGGGTGCGCGGCCCACGCTGCGCGCAGGTGGGCTATTCCCTCCCGCACGACGCGCTCGCGGTCGACATAGAACTCGCGTATTTCCGGGTGTACCAGGCACAGCCACATGGCATTGCGTTGCGACGGCGGCAGGGTGTCGAAATCCAGCAGCAGCCTCGCCATTTCGCCGTTCCAGGCCAGGATGTCGTAGCGGTGGTTCATCAGCACGGCCGGCAGCGGCGACAGGTCGGCGACCAGCCGGGCCAGCGGGGGTGCTGCAGTGGTGGCGGGCTTGTCGGCGTTGCGGGGGCGCTGCTGGGCCAGGTTGAAGAGGTAGGCGCGTTCGTCGGGGGCCAGGCGCAGTGCCCGGGCCAACGCCTCCACCACGTTCGCCGAGGGCCGCAGTCCCCGGGCCTGTTCCAGCCGCGCGATGTAGTCGATGCTGACCCCGGCCAGTTCGGCGACCTCTTCACGACGCAGTCCCGGGGTCCGCCGGGCCTGCTGACGCGACGGCAGGCCGAAGTCCTTCGGGTCGAGGCGCTCGCGCCGGGTCCGCAGGAACGCGGCCAGCTCCTTTGCCGTGTCCACGGTGCGGGTCATCATGTTCGATCCAACAGCCAGGGTAGGACTGGTGTTCCCAGGAACTTCTTTCCCTTATCCCCGGCTCGCGGCGGTCACAGACTTGTTCTCGACAACGGATGACAAGCACAGGAGGACACGATGTCGCTCACCCTCGACACCTACCGGTTGCTGGGCCGCTCCGGGCTGCGGGTCTCACCGCTGGCGCTGGGCGCGGCGACCTTCGGCACCGAGTGGGGCTGGGGTGCCGAGCAGGACGAGGCGCGCAAGCTGTTCGACCTCTACGTCGAGCGCGGCGGCAACTTCGTCGACACCGCCAACACCTACACCAATGGCAGCTCCGAGCGCCTGCTGGGTGAATTCACCCGCGACAACCGCGAAAGCCTGGTGCTGGCAACGAAATACACCACGCTGCGCCGGCCCGGCGACCCGAATTCCGGGGGCCCTCACCGCAAGAGCCTGTTCGCGTCGGTGGAAGCCAGTCTGCGACAGCTGAATACGGATTACATCGATCTGCTCTACCTGCACGTGTGGGATTTCACGACACCGGTCGAGGAGATCCTGCGTGGCATGGACGACCTGGTCCGGCAGGGCAAGGTCTTGTACGTGGCGATCTCCAACGCCCCGGCCTGGCAGGTGTCGCGCATGCAGGCGATCGCCGACCTGCGCGGCTGGTCGCCGCTGGTCGCCCTGCAGATCGAATACAACCTGATCGAGCGTACCGGGGAACGTGACCTGATCCCGATGGCACGCGAGATGGGGTTGGGCGTGGTGCCGTACTCACCACTTGCCGGCGGGGTGCTCACCGGCAAGTACAGCCGCGACGACCTGACCACGACGAACACCGCGGTCGACGACGGCACCCGTAAAAATTTCAATATCGCCAACGGCGGGCTCACCGAACACAACCTGGACATCGCTGATGTCGTGAAGGAGGTCGCCGCGGAGCTGGGCCGCACAACCGCCCAGGTCGGGCTGGCCTGGACCCTGCAGAACCCGGATGTGACGGCATCGCTCATCGGCGCCCGCACTCTCGCGCAGCTGGAGGACAATCTGGGTGCCCTGGAGGTCGACTTCACGGCCTCCCAACTGGCCCGCCTCGACGAGGCCAGCGCGATCGAACTCGGCTTCCCGCACGACCTGCTCGCCAGCGACAGGATGCGCACGGTGACCCACGGCGACCTGAAGGTCGAAACCCGCCGCTGATACCCGATCGAGCCCCGGGGCAGCACTGCCGCCGCCCTCGGGGTGATCGCGGCGGCTGCTCGGACGTCCGTGGGCAGGGCTTCGCCGGCGAGGCTAGAGGCCCGCCTCCCAGAGTGCGCGCCGCACCGTGTGAAGGGCGGTGGCGGACTGTTCCCAGCCGTGCCACCAGAACAGGCCGCCGCCGTGGCTCGCCTCGGCCGCCAGCGCCGTCAGGTGCGCCCACGGCCCGGACGGGAGGCCGAACTGCGGGCGGGCGGCCAGGCGTTCGGCCTCCTCGGCGGCGACCGGCACCATGCCGACCACCGGCAGCCGTGGGCCGCCGGGCGCGCGGCCGGTGCCGGTGCCGGTGCCGGTGCCGGTAAGCATCGGGTGCAGGGTGATCGGGTCCAGCAGCAGGGTCAGTTCGGCGGACGGCAGCGGCGCGGGGCCGTCGCGCCAGGTGAGGCGCTTGCCGGTGAACTCCGCATGGAGGAGAGGCTGTTCGTCGAGGGTGATGCCGTCCTCGGCCACCCTCAGCTCCGCGCCGCGGCCGCCCGGCAGCTGCACCCGGTAGCAGCCGTACAGATACGGCGGCACGGTCGATGCCGCCACGGCCTGGACGTAGGGGACGGCGACGCCGTCCACCTCGAAGCCCGCCGGACCGACCACGACGGCGGCCGCCGTGGGCACGCCGTCGACCGTGACGCGGACCCGCAGCGCCGGGCCGTCCTCGCCCGGCCCGACGGAGACGACCAGTTCGCGCCCGGCCTCGTCCGCCGCCCGGTAGTCGCCGACCAGGTCGGCGAGCGGCGGCACGTCCGGCAGGGCGTACTCGGCGAGTTGCACCGAGAACTCCGCCGCCGCCACCCGCCCGGCGGGCCACACCGCGCCGACCAGCCGGCGCCGCCCGTCCCGGCCGACCTCGGTGCGCAGTTCGCCGCCGCAGTCGTTGCCGTCCTCGACCCGCCAGCGCAGCACGCCGTGGTCATGGCGCGGGGCGGTGATCCGCCGCCCGTTGACGTGGATCCGGTGCCGGGGCGGGTCGGTGACGCGGCCCAGGACGTAGACGTCGAGGTTGCCGTCCGGCGTGCCGTACAGGCCCGTCCACGGGTACAGGGCCTCGGCGAGGACGGTGTCCAGGTCGCGCCGGATGCTGCTCCCCCCGCCCGCGAGCCCGCCGCCCGCGAGCCCGCCGCCCCCGGGCCCGCCGTCGCGCACCGACCGAAGCAGCGCGCGCGCCTGCGACTTGCGGGTGAGCAGGGTGCGCAGCCGCCGCGCCGCCTCCGGGGTCGGCCGCCGGTAGCGGCCCTTGGCGGCGGCCTGCATGGCCGCGTCCTCACGGCGGGCCAGCAGGGCGCGTTCGGCGTCGGCGAGGTCCGGCGGCGCCCAGGACGCCACCGCCGCCTCGGGCTCCCGGACGAAGCGTTCGCGCAGGGCGCCGTCCTCCCCCAGGGCGAGGACGAAGCGGGCGGCGGGCGTGTCCTCCTGCCAGTGGTAGCCGCCGGGGACGTGGAAGTCCGTGAAGCCGTCGAGGGCGGCGAGTTCGCGCGGCCCGTACTCGTCGATGTTCCGGACCGGGCCGGTGGGCGGCCGCACGGTCTGGCCGGGTCGGATCAGGCCCAGCCGTTCGAGCATCCGCGGATCGGCCGGGGCGGCGACGGCCGGGGGGAGGTACCAGGTGGAGGCGCTGGTGACGGTCCGCTGCACGGCCCGGTCCCGGAGCCCGGCGACGGTGTGCCGGTCGGTGACGGGGGCGGTGCCCCGGTAGCGGGCGCCGATGTAGTTGACCACGGGGTGGTCCGGGCCGTAGACCTCCTCCAGCCGGTCGACCAGGACGGGCAGCCGGTGGTTGAAGAACCCGGTGCGCTGGTAGCCGAGTTCGCCGACCAGCCCGACCTGCCAGAGCACCAGGTGCAGGCCCGGGTCGATCCGCCGGCCGCGGATCAGCAGGTCCGAGGCCTCGAAGGTCTGCATGCCGGGGCTGCTCGGGTCCACGCCGAGGTCGGCGCACAGGACGTCCAGCGCGCTGATCCCCGGACGCATCACGGCCGCGTGACCCTCGCGGCGGGCGATCCGGACGGCGCGGTGGCTGGAGAGGACGAACACGCCCGGGTGGCCGTAGAAGACCGCCGCCACCCGCCGCCCGGCCCGGACGAAGTGCAGGATCGCCTCGGACATCTGCACGTACGTCAGATAGCGGTCCTTGGCGTCGTCGTAGAGGACGCCGAGGTCGTAGGAGTCGGGCCGCCAGGCCTTGATCCGCACCACCGTCACCGGGTCGGCGACGCAGTGGAAGACGTGGTCCGCCTCGCGGAGCAGCCGCTCGTCGGCGCGGGTGAACCCGGCCGCCTCGATGCCGGAGCCGAGCACGGTCAACTCACCCTTGGGCATGGCCGGTTCGGCCGTCTCGCCGTCCCGCTCGGGGCGACGCGGCCCGGGGGCGGCGGCAATGGCCCGGGCCAGCTCCGCCCAGCGGTCCTCGTGCTCGCGGCGGGTCGGGAAGCGGTCGAAGGGGCGGCCGTACGGGCGGTTCGGGTCCATCGGACGGCGTCAGTCGGTGTCGGCGGCGTCAGGCGACATCGACGGCGAAGTCCAGCTGGACGACCTGCGGCGGCGGGTCCATCAGGCCCGGGGCGTCCACCTCGAAGTCCATCTGGGTGATCTGCGGCGTGGGCTCCGTCAGGATCGGGCTGGCCAGGCCGAAGTCCGTCCGGCCGACCTGGCGGAAGGGCCGGTCCGCGGCGGTGTCGGCGTCCAGCGCGAGATCGGCGTCCACGTCGATGTCGACGACGTCGAAGCCGAAGGCCAGGCTGCTTGCGGTCACGGTAGGCACTCGACAGTCACTCGTCCCTTCGGAGCCACGGGCGTTCGCGTGTTCATGCTACTGAACACCAGTTCGCGCCGACAGCCCCGCGGGTGCGGCTGCGGCCGGTCGGGATGGGGGCCGCAGAGGAACGCGGCCATCTCACCCGACACGTCGACGCCGAATGCCGACAGTCCCCAGCTGTCCGGGTGCGCCGCCCCCCTCGGACCGGCCCGCACCCGACGTCCTGGTCAGGCACGGTCAGCGGGCCGACGCCCGGGCGGCGCGGGCGGCGCGCTGGGCCCGCCGGGCCCGCTGGGCGAAGACGTCCTCCCGGCGGTCGGCGGTCTGGCGCAGGACGCGCTTGCGGTCCCGGCCGGACAGCCGGTCGATGTACAGCTGCCCGTTCAGGTGGTCGGTCTCGTGCTGGAGGCAGCGGGCGAAGTAGCCGGCCCCCTCGATGGTGACGGCGGCGCCGTACTGGTCGAAGCCGTGCACCACCACCTCGGCCGGGCGGGCGAGTTCGGTGCTGGCGCCGGGGACGGAGAGGCAGCCTTCGGTGTCCTCGATCAGCCGGCGGCCGGGCTCGCGGGGCTCGACGACCGGGTTGAGCACGTGGCCGACATGCCGGACGCCCTGGTCGTCGCGGCAGTCGTAGACGAAGAGGCTCAGGTCCACGTCCACCTGGTTGGCCGCGAGCCCGCAGCCGTCGGCGACCTGCATGGTGGCGAACATGTCCTCGATGAGACGGGCCAGCCGCTCGCTGCCGTAGTCCTCCCCGGTCGCCGGGCGGCAGGTGCGGCGGAGGATGTCCTCCCCCACCTCGGTGATCCGCAGGACGGTCGGGCGTTCACGCGGTTCGGACATCGGCGCTCCCTCGTCGACACCGTCGACACGACGGCAAGGATGACGGCTTGTCATCGACTTTGCAAAGTAGCAGACTTTGCAAAGTGACCGAAGATGCCAAAGCCGCCGAGGAAGCCAAAGGCCTCACCGCGCCCGCCACCGGCCCCCTCCCCCAGCACCCCGTACGCACCGCGATCCTCGGCCTCCTCGCCGAGAAGGCCGCCCTCACCTCCACCGAGGCCGCCGCCGCCACCGGGTACAGCTCCGGCCTGTGCTCCTTCCACCTACGGCAGCTGGCCCGCCACGGCCTCATCGAGGAGGCCCCCGCCACCGACGGCCGCGCCCGCCCCTGGCGGCTCCCGCAGCAGCCACACCAGCCCCACCAGCCCGCCGCAGCCGACGAGTTCGGGGAACTCGCGCGCGGCCTGGAGGACGAGAGCTACCAGCGCTGGCTCGCCCACCGCGACGCGGCCCCGGCCGACTGGCGGCAGGACGAGGCGTTCAGCACCGTCCTCTACCTGACCCCCGCCGAACTGGCCGCCGTCGGCGAGGCCGTCCGCCAGGTGCTGGCCCGCTACCGCGACCGCGAGGCCGACCCGGCCGGCCGTCCTGCCGGCGCCCGCCCGGTCGCCGCCGTGGCCCGCCTCTTCCCGCTCCTCCCGGACGAGCACTGACGAGCACTGACGGGCACCGAGGAGCGTCGGAGTCCGCCGCCCGGCGCTTCGCGGTGATCCTCCTCCGCCCCCGAACCCAAAGCAATGGTCAAGACCAAATGGTCGAGACCAATTTGGCGACGCGCCGGAGACGGCACGCGGGCGGTGTCCAGGCGAGGGAAATAAACCCGCTGGCGCACCCGGCCCGCCGACCCGCAAGCTGGCCCGATGCGCGTCAACGGCCCCCTCTGCACCCGCCAGTCCCTCGCCACCGACCTGCGTGCCGCCGGGGTCGAACCCGGCGGCACGCTGCTCGTGCACTCCTCGCTGCGCTCCCTCGGCTGGGTCTCCGGCGGGCCGGTCACCGTCGTCCAGGCCCTGCTCGACGCCCTCGGGCCGACCGGCACCCTCGTCGTCCCCACCCACACCGGGGACAACTCCGACCCCGCCGGCTGGTCCAACCCGCCGGTGCCGGAGGCCTGGTGGCCCGACATCCGGGCGTCCTGGCCCGCGTACGACCCGCACGTGAGCCCCACCCTGGGGATGGGCGCCATCCCCGAGACCGTCCGGATCTGGCCCGGCGCCCGGCGCAGCGCCCACCCGCAGACCTCCTTCGCCGCCCTCGGCCCGGGCGCCGCCGAGACCACCGACGGACACGCCCTCGACTGCCTGCTCGGCGAGTCCAGCCCGCTCGCCCGACTGGAGGACCGCGACGCCCAGGTCCTGCTGCTGGGCGCCGACTTCGGCTCCTGCACCTGCTTCCACCTCGCCGAATACCGCGTCCCGGGCCCGAGCGAGGACGTCTCCTTCGCCACCCTCACCCCCGAGGGCCGGCAATGGCTCACCGTCCGCGACCGGGCCATCAGCGCCGACGACTTCGCCGAACTCGGCACCGCCTTCGAGGCCGACCACCCGAAGGCCGTCCGCCACGCCACGGTCGGCGCCGCCACCACCCGCCTCTTCCGCCTCCGCGACGCCGTCGCCTACGCGCAGCACTGGCTGCCCGAGCACCGGGCGTAGGACAGGACGTGTCCGACGTCAGGTCCGGGGCGTCTTCTCCCCGTGGACGGCGGTGTACTCGGCCGCCAGCCACGGCCCGAGGTCCTCGGTGAGCACCTTGAGGACGGTCGGGTCCGCCGTCGGCGTACGGGCCACGGTCGCCGCCAGACGCATCTGCTCGGCGCGCTCCGGGTAGTAGCGGGCGAACGCCCCGGCGGACTCGGTGAGATCGCTGGTCCAGCCACCCCACCGCGGCATCACCAGGGTGAAGCCCGTCCGCACGATCCGGCGGGCGACCGCGCGACTGAGCGCCCGGCGCTCGGCGGGCGTACCGGCCGAGCCCGCCCGCTCGCGCCAGCGCGGGAGGGCCAGGGCGAGATCGCCGTTGGTCTCGCGGGCGAGCGTGGAGGTGGGGCGGTAGCGCGGCAGTCCGGCGGCGAGGTCGTCACCGAGCAAAGGCGTGCACAGGCAGGCCACGAACCAGCCCAGATCGTGACGTTCGAGCTCGCTCAGCAGCGTGTCCGCGCTGAACAGGAGGATTCCGACACCGTTGACCTGCGGGAAGGAAGCATCGAGCCGGGATTCGAGCGCATCGGCGTCAGCCCGGTCGGCGGCGGAGGGCTCCTGCCTCAGGGCGAGCAGGAGATCGAGATCGGAGACCTCGGGGATCGCGGTGCCGCGCGGGATGCTGCCGTAGAGGTAGGCGCTGTGCAGCCGGGGGAGGTCGAAGACCTCGGCGATCAGCGTCCGGGCGGCGGCGACCACGGGTGCGAACGCCTCGGGCACCCGGCCCAACGAGCCCTCCCGTGCGATGAAGCCGTCGTCGTCCAGTCCCGCGGTAGTCATGGGCGTACTCTGCCGGTTCGCGCACCCCCGAGCGAGCCGATTTCGGACGCCGGGCGTGGCTGATCGTCAACTCCCCGGCGATTCCCGGGCATCATTCCAGGCACGGACGCGCGGGGAACGGCGTTGAACCCGGGAAACACCTCGCGCCACCGTCGCCGCACTCCGACGAGCACGCTCCCCGGAACGACGAGCCGCAGGACGGGGAGCAGGGCCGCGCGCGGGCCCGCGGAGGGGCGGCGCCCGTATGCGGCCTGCCCTCCGGAGGATGATCCCCATGCAGCCCGACCCTCAGCCCACCTCGCAGCCCGCCTCGCAGCCCGACCCGCAGGCCTCCCCGCAGGCCGTCAAGATCGGCCTCGGTCTTCCCCTCCAGGACCCCGTCCTGCTGTTCGAGTGGGCCCGGCGGGCCGACGCCGGCCCGTTCAGCACGCTCGGCCTGGCGGACCGGGTGGTGTTCGACAACCCCGAACCGCTGGTGACGCTGGCCGCCCTGGCCGGCGCCACGTCCCGCGTCCGCCTGCAGACCGAGGTGCTGCTCGCGCCGCACCACGTCCCCGCGCTGCTCGCCAAGCAGACCGCCACCCTGGACCTGCTCTCCGGCGGGCGTTTCACGCTCGGCCTCGGCGTCGGCGGCCGGGAGGACGACTTCCTGGCCGCCGGCATCGACCCGCGCCGCCGGGGCCGGCTCCTGGACGAGCGGATGGCGGTGCTGCGCCGCCTCTGGGCCGGTGAGCCGTTCGGCGAGGGGGTCGGCCCGGTCGGGCCCGCGCCGGCGACGCCGGGCGGCCCCGAGGTGCTGTTCGGCGGCTTCGCCCCGGCCGCGCTGGACCGGGTCGGCCGGTTCGGGGACGGCTTCCTCGGCGCGGGAGTGCCGCCGGAGGCGATGGCCGGGCTGTTCCAGGACGTCGAGAAGTCCTGGCAGCGGCACGGCCGGGACGGCCGGCCCCGGCTGGTCGCCCAGGCGAACGCCGTCCTCGGCCCGGCGGAGACGGTCGAGCAGGCCCGGCGCAACATCCGCGCGTACTACGAGTCCAGCGGCCGCGCCGACCGGATGGAGGAGGGCCTGCTCACCACGCCGGAGGCGATCCGGGCCGCCGTGGCCGGCTTCACGGCCATCGGCGCGGACGAGGTGATGCTGTACTGCTGGTCCCCCGAGGTGGACCAGGTGGACCGCTTCGCCGAACTGCTGTTCCGGTAGCGGTCGGTCGCAGAGGCGGGGATCAGTTCGGGATGCTGGAGATCAGTGCGGGATGCCGGAAATCAGTGCGGGATGCCCGCGATCAGCTCCTGTGCGCCCTGCCGCTTGAGCGCCAGCGCCGTGGAGGTGCCGAGGTCCTCGGGGCTGAGCGCGCCGGCCCACTCGTGGGCGTCCAGCACCTGCTTGCCGTCCGGGCTGAAGACCCGGCCGCGCATCGAGAGCCGGCCGTCCGGTTCGGCCCTGGCGTAGCCGGCGATCGGGCTGTTGCAGTGGCCCTGGAGGACGTGCAGGAACATCCGCTCGGCCGCCGCCTCGCGCCAGGTGTCGCGGTGGCCGAGCGCGGCGACCGCGTCGACGGTGACGACGTCGTCCTCGCGGCACTGCAGGACGAGGATGCCGGCGCCGATCGGCGGGCACATCGCGTCGAGGTCCAGGATCTCGGTGATCCGCGCCTGCTCGCCGATCCGCTCCAGCCCGGAGGCGGCGAGCAGCAGCGCGTCGGCCTCCCCGGCGGCCAGCTTGGCCAGCCGGCTGTTGGCGTTGCCGCGGATCGGCACGCACACCAGGTGCGGGTGGGAGGCGGCGAGTTGGGCGACCCGGCGGACGGAGGAGGTGCCGATCCGGGTGCCGGGCGGCAGTTCGACGAGGGTCAGGCCGCCGGGGTGGACGAGGGCGTCGCGGATGTCGTCGCGGCGCAGGTAGGCGGCGAAGACGGTGCCGGCGGGCAGCGGGCGGTCGGCGGGCACGTCCTTGAGGCAGTGCACGGCGACGTCGGCCTCCCCGGCGAGCAGCGCGGCGTCGACCTCCTTGGTGAACGCGCCCTTCCCGCCGAGCCGGGCGAGGTCGCCCATCCAGCGGTCGCCGGAGGTGGTGACCGGCACCACCTCGGTGCGCAGGCCCGGGTGCAGGGCGGCGAGTTCGGCGCGGACCCGCTCGACCTGGGCGAGCGCCATGGGCGAGGAGCGGGAGACGATGCGGATCAGCTCAGCGGTGGCCATGGCGCGATGATAGGCGCTCGAACGCCGGGCTCTGACCCGGCGTCAGCCATGCGGCGGAAGGCCCGCCGGACGGCACCCGGACGGCCGGGCGGCGAACCGTCCGACCGTCCGTGTGCCGCCCGCGTGTCGGCCGCGCTCACTCGTTGTGCAGCACCTCGGCGATCGGCAGCCGGGCCGCCGAGCGGGCCGGGACGAGGGCGCCGAGGACGGCGATCGCGACGCCCGCCAGCGCGAGCCCGGCGAGCAGCGGGGCGCCCCAGACGTCGATCATGTGCTCCGGGAAGGCCAGGATCCGGACGTTCTCGGCGATCAGCCGGTGCACCACGATCCCGACCGGGATGCCGATGACGCCGCTGAGCGCGCCCTGCCAGGCCACCGAGGTGACCGTCATCGCGACGACCTGGCGTGGCGTCATGCCGATGGACTTCAGCATGCCGATGTCCCGGCGGCGCTCGCGGATGGTGAGCAGCAGGGTGTTGAAGACGCCCAGCGAGGCGACCACCGACAGCAGGACGGTGAAGGTCGTGCTGAAGGTCTGGATAGCGACGACGGGCCCCGCCGAACTCTCGACGACCACCGAGGGCGTCAGGCTCGGGTCGGCGGCCCCGACCGCCTTCTGGTACGCGGCGGCGTCGGCGCCGTCGGCGAGCCGCACGTCGTACTCGACCGTGTGCGGGTCGGGGGTGAGCGCAGCCCGGGTGGCGTCGTTGGAGGTGATCGCGTTCGCGTTGCCCTGGATCTCCTCGCCGACGATGGTGACGGCCCGCTGTCGGCCCTCCAGGGTCAGGGTGATCCGGTCGCCGAGCCTGAGCCCGCGCTGGTCGAGGAAGGCCGGCCCGGCCTGGACCTCGTCCGGCCCGGTCGCCGGGCGGCCCTTGACCACCCGCAGCCACCTGGTGCCGGCGATGTCGTCGCCGCCGTAGAAGTCCATGAAGACGGGCTGGGTGTGGCCGACCACGCCCACTCGGACCAGCCCCCGGGTGACGACCTGCGCGGCCCCGGGGGTGGCGCGCAGCATCGCCTCGGTCTGGGCCGGGGTCAGCTGCGGCTCGACCGTGTTGCCCTGGAAGTGGCCGGTCTGCACGTTGACGTGGATCTTGTCGTCGACCGGGGCCATGCTCCTGGCCAGGGTGCTGCTCAGGCCGGTGGTGACCGTCACGGTGACCACACCGAGCACGATCGCCGCCATGGTCAGCGCCGTCCGGCCCGGGCGGGCGAAGGGCTGGCCGAGGCCGAGGCTGACGGCGCGCGGCAGCCGGGTGCCGCTCAGCCGGCGCTGGACCTTCAGCCCGCGCCCGGTGCGCGGCGCGCTGCCGGCCGAGATCGCCTGGGCGGCGGACAGCCGGTGGGCGCGCGAGGCCGGGACGAACGCGGCGGCGACGACCAGCAGCGGGACGCCGACCAGGGTGGCGGCGGGCAGCCAGCCGGCCGGCTCGATCACGGCGGTGCCGGTCGAGATGCCGCTGAAGGCGGTCTCCAGGATCGGGTACGCCCCCGCCCAGCCGGCCGCCGTCCCGAGGACCGTGCCGACGACCGCGGGCACCGAGACCATGGTCAGGTAGACCGTGACCACCTGGCGCGGGGTGAAGCCGATCGACTTGAGCACGCCGATGTGCCGGTAGCCGGAGACCACCGCGCCGCTCACCACGTTGCCGACGATCAGTGCCGCGACGACCAGCCCGAGCACGCCGAAGACCGTCATCAGCGGCAGGTAGGCGTCGGCACCGGCGGAGAAGGCCTGCTTGAGCACCAGGTACGACTGCGCGCTGGCGAGCGCGTCCTTGGGCAGGCCTTCGGTGGCCGTGCCGAGGGAGGCGGTCAGCTGCTGCTCGGTGTCCGCGTCGGCGAAGCGGTAGAGCATCTGACGGCTGGTGGGGTGCAGGGCGGCCGCCTGCTCGGGGACGACCCAGCCGCCGGCGGACTGGCTCATGCTGCCGGCGAAGCCGACGATGGTGAGCTTCAGCCCGGTGGCGGTGGTGAGCGACGTGCCGAGGAGCGTCGTCGCGGCGCCGCCGCCCGGTTGCTGGATGACCACCTCGCCGGGCGCCGTGGCCCAGCGGCCGCCCAGCAGCTGCACCCGGTCCACCGGCCCGGCCGGGTCGGCCCGGCCGACCAGGGTCAGCGGGCCCGGCGGGCGGCCGACCCAGTCGGTGGGGATCTCCACCACGGCCTGGTCGAACGGCCCGGCGGCCGCCTCGACGCCCGGCCGGTGGGCGGTGGCGGCCAGCTGCTCCGCCGAGGCCCTGGCCGGGTCGAAGGCCGCGACGACGTGGGCGCCGCGCTCGGCGGCGAAGGCGTCGTCGAAGGGCGCCCGGGCGGCGCTGATCACGGCGAGGGCGAGCAGCACGGTCGTGGTGGAGCAGAAGACGACCAGGCCGATCACGAAGGTCTGCACCCGGCGGCGCTTCACGGCCGCCCGGGAGGCCCGCCACACGGCGCCGGTCATGCGGACGCCTCCAGGGCCCGCTCGCGCGCCACCTTTCCGTCCGCGACCTCGACCAGGCGGCTGGCGCAGCGGGTGGCCAGGTTGGGGTCGTGGGTGACGATCAGCAGGGTCTGGCCGATCTGGTTGAGGTCGATCAGCAGGTCCATCACCTGCTCGCCGGAGCGGCTGTCCAGCGCGCCGGTCGGCTCGTCCGCGAGCAGCAGCGCCGGGCGGTTCATCAGGGCCCGGGCCACCGCGACCCGCTGGCGCTCGCCGCCGCTGAGCGCGGCCGGGTAGGTGTCCTTGCGGTGCGCGACGCCGAGTTCGTCCAGCAGTTCCAGGGCGCGGCGGCGCGCCTGGCGGGCCGTGGTGCCGGTCAGCTGGGCGGCCAGGGCGACGTTGTCGAGGGCGGGCAGGTCGTCGATCAGGTTGAAGAACTGGAAGATCATGCCGATGTGGCGGCGGCGGAACAGGGCCAGCCCGGTCTCGTTCAGCTGCCCGAGGTCCTGGCCGTGCACCCGGACGGTGCCGGAGGTCGGCCGGTCCAGCCCGGCGACCATGTTCAGCAGGGTGGACTTGCCGCACCCGGAGGGGCCCATCACGGCGACCGCCTCGCCCGCCCGGATCCGCAGGTCGACGCCGTCGAGCGCCTTGGCGTCGCCGAACTCCTTGTGGACCCCGGACAGCTCGACGACGGCCTGTGCGTCGTCCGGCGGGGTGGTCCCGTCGTGGTCGTTGCTCATGGTGGACGACGGTAGGCGCGGGCCCCCGGGCCCGGCGTCCCACCCGGGGTGTAGCCGGGGCGGCCGTAGTACCCGGGATGTACGCGGGCGGCACCCCCGGATGATGTCGATCATGGCGTGGGCTGGGAAACTGGCGGTGTGTGGGGAACGGGGACGAACTGGGCCGCCGTAGCGGTGGCGAGTGCGGCGGTGGCGGGTACGGCGGTCGCGGCGGCCGGCTGGCTGGGCGTCGCGCTCGCCCGGGCGCGGCGGCTGCACCGGGCGGCCATCGGCGAGCGCGGCTGGCTGCTGGAACGGGAGCGGGAGAGCGCCGCCCGTACCGCCGTGGACGCCGAACGGGCGCGCATCGCGGCCGAGTTGCACGACATCGTCAGCCACAACGTGAGTCTGATGGTGGTCCAGGCCGGGGCCGCGCGCGAGGTGATCGCCACCATGCCCGCGGAGGCGGCGGCGGCGATGGGCGCCGTCGAGGCCGCCGGGCGCGACGCGATGACCGAGCTGCGGCACCTGCTCGGGCTGCTCGCCCCCGCCGCCGACGGCACCGAGGAGGAGGCGGCGGACGGTTTCGCGCCGCAGCCCAGCCTGAGTCGGCTCGGGCCGCTGATCGACCGGTTCGCCTTCGCCGGGCTGCCGGTGGAGGTGCGGATCTCGGGCGAGCCGAGACCGCTGCCCGGCGGCGTCGACGTGACGGCGTACCGGATCATCCAGGAGGCGCTGACCAACGCGCTCAAACACGGGGACGGGGTGACGGCCGAGGTGACGGTGCGCTACGCGGACCACTACCTGCGGGTGGAAGTGCTCAACAGCGGGCCGAGCGTGCTGGCGGGCGCCCGCGCCGCGCCCGCGCGGCCAGCCGACGCCGTGCCCGCGCAGCCCACCGACGCCGTGCCCGCGCCGCCCGCCCGGCCGGCCGACGGCGCCGGGCGCGGGCTGCTCGGCCTGCGCGAGCGCGTCGCCGTGTACGGCGGCGACCTCGACGCCCGGCGCCGGCTCGGCGGCGGCTACCGGGTCCGCGCCCGCATCCCGCTGGACCGGCCGTGACCGGGGCCGAGGTGCAGCGGGGGCCGGAGCAGCAGCCGGAGCGGGAGCCGGAGCGGGAGCGCCGCCCCCGGGTGGTGATCGCCGACGACCAGGAGCTCGTCCGCACCGGCTTCCGGATGATCCTCACCGCGCGCGGCATCGACGTGGTCGCCGAGGCCGCCGACGGCGCCGAGGCGGTGGCGGCCGCCGTCGCGCACCGGCCCGACGTGGCGCTGCTGGACATCCGGATGCCCGGCATGGACGGCCTGGAGGCCGCCCGCCGGATCCTCGCCCGGGCGCCCGGCTGCCGGGTGATCATGCTGACCACCTTCGACCTCGACCACTACGTCTACGCCGCTCTCGCCGCCGGGGCCAGCGGCTTCCTGCTCAAGGACGTCACCTCCGCCCATCTCGCCGCCGCCGTGCGCCTGGTGGACACCGGGGACGCCCTGCTCGCCCCCTCGATCACCCGGCGGCTGGTCGAACGCTTCGCGGCCGGCGCCCCGCGCCCCGCCCCCGGCGCCGACGGCCCGCCGCTGCACCGCAACCTCGCCCCGCTCACCCCGCGCGAGGCGGAGGTGCTGGCGCTGCTCGGACGCGGGCTGTCCAACAGCGAGTTGGCGACCGAACTGACGCTCAGCGAGTCGACGGTGAAGACGCACGTCGCCCGGATCTTCGCCAAGCTCGATCTGCGCGACCGGGCCCAGGCGGTCGTCCTCGCGTACGAGACCGGGCTGGTCTCGCCGGGGGGCAGTGTCAACTGATGTTCAGTCAACTCCCTTGATTCGCATGACAATCATCTAGCTAACTCGTTAGAGGTAACTCCCGGTCCGATTCACATTTTTGCCAGTTCATGGGGGAACATCTCTCTGTCCGCGCCCGAACGAGAAATGACCGTTCGGGCGGCATTTTCAAGACATTTGGACAGGCCCGTGACTACCTCCGCCCCCGTGTGGGACTGCCCCTTCAACCACACCGACGGCCTGGAGTTCGACCCGCTCCTCAAGCGGCTGCTCACCGAGGCCCCGATCGCCAGGATCCGACTGCCGCACGGCGAGGGCGAGGCCTGGCTCACCACCCGCTACGAGGACGTCCGGATCGTCACCACCGACCGGCGGTTCAGCCGCGCCGCCGGCATCGGGCGCGACCTGCCCCGGATGACGCCCGCCCCGATCGCCCAGGCCGAGGCGATCAACCTGATGGACCCGCCGGGCCACAACCGGCTGCGCCGCCTCGTCGCCCAGGGCTTCACCAACCGCCAGGTCGAGCGGATGCGCCCGGCCACCCAGCGGATCGTCGACGGCTACCTCGACGAGATGGCCGAACACGGCTCCCCCGCCGACCTGGTGCACTTCCTCTCCAGCCGGCTCCCGCTCACCACCATCTGCGAACTGCTGGACATCCCCGAGCAGGACCGCGCCGAACTGCGCGGCCACGCCGTCGCCATGATGACGATGGGCCCCGGCAGCCGGGCCGGCCAGGAAGCCGCCAAGGCCGCCCTGCGCGGCTACTTCACCGAGCTGACCGCCGCCCGCCGCGCCCACCCCGGCGAGGACCTGCTCAGCGCCCTCGCCACCGCCCGCGACGGCGACGAGCTGCTGGACGACCAGGAGCTGGCCGTCATGGCGATGGTCCTGCTGGTCACCGGCCACGACACCAGCACCTACCAGCTCAGCAACATCACCTACACCCTGCTCACCCACCCCGAACAGCTCGCCAAGCTGCGCGCCCAGCCCGACCTGCTGCCGCGCGGGCTGGAGGAGCTGCTGCGCTTCATCCCGTTCCGCCAGGGCGTCGGCATCGCCCGGGTCGCCACCGAGGACGTCGAGTTGGGCGGCGTGCTGATCCGGGCCGGCGAGGCCGTCCACGTCTCCTACCTCACCGCCAACCGCGACCCGGCGATGTACGAGCGCCCCGACGAACTCGACCTCGACCGCGGCGCCCCCACCCACATGGCCTTCGGCCACGGCCAGCACCACTGCCCCGGCGCGCACCTGGCCCGGATGGAGCTCCAGGTCGCCATCGGCACCCTGCTGCGGCGCTTCCCCGGCCTGCGGCTCGCCGTCCCGCCGTCCGAACTCGACTGGCACACCGGGTCGATCTGGCGCTACCCCCGCACCCTGCCGCTCGCCTGGTGACCTCCTCCCCGCGCCACCGGCTCCGCCACGGAGCACCGCGCGGCGCCCGTCCGACGCATCCGTAGGCCGCCTGCCCGGGCCGCTCACCAGCCCGCCCGGCCAGGCCACCCAGGGGAGACCCGCACCATGGCAACACTCTGCCGCCCGGCCATCGCCGTACCCGAGAACGTCATCACCCTCGACCAGACCCTCGACCTCGCCCGCAGCCTGCACGCCGGCCACCCCCAACTCGGCCTCGCCCTGCGGCTGATCGAGAACACCGGGGTGCGGACCAGGCACCTGGTCCAGCCGATCGAGCAGACCCTCACCCACCCGGGCTTCACCGCGCGCAACGAGGTCTACGAGCGGGAGGCCAAGCTCCGCGTCCCCGAGGTGGTCGAACGGGCCCTGGGGCACGCCGAGTTGGGCGCCCGGGACATCGACCTGATCATCTACGTGTCCTGCACCGGCTTCATGATGCCGTCGCTGACCGCCTGGCTGATCAACGCCCTGGGCTTCCGCTCCGACACCCGCCAGATGCCGATCGCCCAGCTCGGCTGCGCAGCCGGCGGCGCCGCCGTCAACCGCGCGCACGACTTCTGCCGCGCCTACCCGGGCGCCAACGTGCTGATCGTGTCCTGCGAGTTCTGCTCGCTCTGCTACCAGCCGACCGACCTCGGCGTCGGCTCACTGCTCTCCAACGGCCTGTTCGGGGACGCCGTCGCCGCCGTGGTGATGCGCGGACACGGCGGCACCGGCGTGCACGTCGAGCGCAACGGCTCGCACCTCGTCCCGGACACCGAGAACTGGATCTCCTACGGGGTCAAGGACACCGGCTTCCACTTCCAGCTGGACAAGCGGGTGCCCGGCACCATGGAGATGCTCGCCCCGGCGCTGCGCGGCCTGGCCGTCGAACACGGCTGGGACGTCTCCGGGTTGGGCTTCTACATCGTGCACGCCGGCGGCCCGCGCATCCTCGACGACCTCTGCCACTTCCTCAACCTGGAGCCGGCCACCTTCCGGTACAGCCGCGCGACGCTGACCGAGCGCGGCAACATCGCCAGCGCCGTCGTCTTCGACGCGCTCGCCCGGCTGTTCGCCGACGGCGGCGTGGCCGACGGCACCACCGGCCTGATCGCCGGTTTCGGGCCCGGCATCACCGCCGAGATCTCGCTGGGGAGTTGGGTCGGCGAGCCGGTCGAGGCCGCCCGCCGACGGCCGCGGGCCATCTCCACCTCGGACATCACACTCGTCCATCCGAGCGCCCCCCGGCGTTTCCCGGCCGGCACTACGATCACCGAATGACCGACACCACGCACCAGGCGGACACCGACGACAGATCCGCCGAACTCGCCACCCTCTTCCCCGCGTTGCACGCCCCGCAGTACTGGACCTGGGGCCGGTACGACGCGCTGTTCTCCACCGTGCTGCCGCCGGACGAGCTGGTGACCAACATCCACCTGGTGGGCTTCGCGGACGACAAGGTGGTCCTCTGCCGGGACGACCGGGACCACTGGTTCCTGCCCGGCGGCACCCGGGAGCAGGACGAGAGCATCGCCACCTGCCTGGCGCGCGAGCTGCGCGAGGAGGCCGGCGCCCGGCTGCTCGGCGAGCCGGACTGGCTCGGCGCGCACCGCTGCCGCACCGAGGACCCGACGCCGTACCGGCCGTGGCAGCCGCACCCGGAGAAGGCGTGGCTGTGGGGCTGGGCGGAGGTCGCGGTGGACTCGGCGCCGACCAACCCGGCGGACGGCGAGCAGGTGGTCGAGGTACGGGCGGTGCCGGCGGGCGAGGCGCAGCGGCTGCTGCTGGCCGGGCACGACGCCTGGTGGGGCGAGCTGATCGGGCTGGCCGTGGAGCTGCGGCGGCGGGCCGGGCGGGGCTGATCCCCCGCCCCTCCGAGCCCCCCAGCTCCGAGCCCCCTCTCCGAGATATTCCCGCTGGGCCGGAAGACCACTGGAACGGCCGAACAACAGAGAGCATTGTCCGTTTTACGGTGATATGACTCGGCCATGGACACCAACATGCTGGCCGTGGACTACCCGGTGCTCAACATCTTCTGGACGATGCTGGAGCTGTTCCTCTGGATCCTCTGGTTCTTCCTGCTGTTCAAGATCATCACGGACATCTTCCGCAGCCACGACCTGGGCGGCTGGGCCAAAGCCGGCTGGCTGCTCCTGGTGATCGTGCTGCCGCTGATCGGTGTGCTGGCCTACGTGATCGCCCGCGGGAAGTCGATGAGCGAGCGGGACGCCGCCCAGGTCCGGCAGAGCGAGGCCGCCGTCAAGGCCTACATCCGGGAGGCGGCCGGAACCGGCGCCCCCGGGGGCGGCGGCAGCCACGTCGACGACCTGGCGAGACTGGCGGACCTGAAGGAGAAGGGCGCCATCTCCGAGGAGGAGTACCAGAAGGCCAAGGACAAGCTCCTGGCC
>NZ_JBHXTQ010000089.1:0-37008 GCF_042677305.1 Kitasatospora sp. NPDC127121
CCGGGGAACGGTGCGGCAGCGGGCCCTTGTCGCCGAGCCGGCGGGGATCAGGCGGCCACCGGGGCCGCCTTGTCCGCCTGCGCCGGGACGACGGCCGACGGCGCGTCCTCGTACAGGTCGCCGGAGGGGCGGTTGTAGGCGGCGACGTCGAGGATCTTCTCCCGCGAGGCCACCAGGACCGGCACCAGCACCTGGCCCGCGACGTTGGTCGCGGTGCGCATCATGTCGAGGATCGGGTCGATGGCGAGCAGCAGGCCGACGCCCTCCAGGGGCAGGCCCAGGGTGGAGAGGGTGAGCGTCAGCATGATGATCGCGCCGGTGAGGCCCGCGGTGGCGGCCGAGCCGACGACCGAGACGAAGGCGATCAGCAGGTAGTCCCGGATGCCGAGGTCGATGTTGTAGACCTGGGCGACGAAGATCGCGGCGATCGCCGGGTAGATCGAGGCGCAGCCGTCCATCTTGGTGGTGGCGCCGAACGGCACGGAGAAGGACGCGTACTCGCTGGGGACGCCGAGGCGCTCGGTGACGCGGCGGGTGACCGGCAGGGTGCCGACCGAGGAGCGCGAGACGAAGGCCAGCTGGATCGCGGGCCAGGCGCCCTTGAAGAAGTTGACCGGGTTCAGGCCGGCGGCGAACTTGAGCAGCAGCGAGTAGACGACGAACAGCACCAGCGCGCAGCCGACGTAGATGTCGAGGGTCAGCGTGGCGAAGGGCTTGAGCAGGTCCCAGCCGTACTTGGCGACGGACTTGCCGATCAGGCCGAGGGTGCCGAGCGGGGAGAGCCGGATGACCCACCACAGGGCGGTCTGGGTCAGCTCCAGGACGGACTCGCTGAGCTTGAGGACCGGCTCGGCCTTGCTGCCGAGCTTGATGATCGCCGCGCCGACCACGACCGCCATGAAGACGATCTGCAGGACGTTCACCTTGGCGAAGGCGTCGACGATGTTGGTCGGGAAGATCCCGGTCAGGAAGTCGATCCAGGAGCCCTTGGAGTCGAGCGCCTTGAGGCCGTCGGTCTTGAGGTTGGTGCCCTGGCCGGGGTTGGTCAGCAGGCCCAGGCCCAGGCCGACGGCCACCGCGATCAGCGAGGTGATCATGAACCAGAGCAGCGTGCGGGTCGCCAGGCGGGCCGCGTTGGTGACGTTGCGCAGGTTGGCGACGCTCACCACGATCGCGGTGAACACCAGCGGCGGGACGGCCAGCTTGAGCAGCTGGACGAAGATCTTGCCGATGGTCTCCAGGGTGGTGGCCAGCCAGGAGATGTCGGCGGCGCGGGCCAGGTAGCCCAGGCCGACGCCGAGCAGCAGGCCGCCGACGATCTGGACCCAGAACGGGGTCTTGCGGATTCTCGCGAGCACGGACGGCGACGGGGTCGCCTCGGGCGCTGTGGACATGACGGTGCGGCTCCGGGGGAGGGCGTTGCTGACGGTGGGGTGTGGCGGAGGAGGCGGCACGGCGCGCGGGCCGGGTGGGGAGGTCCCGGCCCCCGGTCAGGGGCGTGCCGCCGGGATACAGCTCGTGGCGCGACAACGGCGCGGGCTGTCCACAGCACCGGTCAGAGCGCACCGGCGGGCGGCGCCGGGCAGCGAGCCCTGGCCGTTCTTCCGCGATGCGTCTGAGGTGGTCATGGCCGACACATTAGCAGCAAAGGTTTGAGATGTTCAAAGTAGTTGTTTGAGGTTGGAGTGAGATCCGGACACGAACGAAGCTGACGCACCATCAGATCGTCCTCACCGGCCCGATTGACCGCTGAGCGGTTATACGTATAACTTTGACGGCGTCCCCGCCCTCGCCTGCCCAGACCGGAGAAGACGCCGATGGGCTACCTCGCCCTGCTCCGCGCCCCCCACGTCAGCCGCCTGCTCCTCGGCACCCTGCTCGGCCGCCTGCCCGCCGGCATGACCGCCCTGGTGATCGCCCTCGCCCTGCGCGAGGCCGGCGCGCCGTACGGGCGGATCGGACTGGCCACCGCCGCCTACGCGATCTCCGCCGCCGTCGGCGGGCCGGTGCTCGGGCGGATCGTGGACCGCACCGGGCAGCCCCGCGTCCTGCTCGCCTCCGCCGTGCTCGCCGGCGGCGGGTACGCGCTGCTCGCCCTCGCCCCCGGCTCCGGGATCGCCGCCCCGCTCGGCGCCGCGATCGCCGGGCTCGCCATGCCCCCGCTCGAACCCTGCCTGCGCTCGCTCTGGCCGGACGTGGTGGAGGAGGAGCAGCTCGACACCGCCTACGCCTTCGACTCCGCCTCCCAGCAGATCCTCTACGTGGCCGGCCCGCTGGCCGTCGCCGGGATCGCCGGCCTGTTCAGCCCGGTCGCCGCACTCTGGATGGCCGCCGGACTGGGGCTGGCCGGCGCGCTGATCGTGGCCACCACCGCCCCGGCCCAGGCCTGGCGCGCCCCGGCCCGCGCACACTCCGCCGGGCTGCTCGGCCCGCTGCGCTCCCCCGGCCTGGTGCTGCTGCTGGTCGGACTGGCCGGGGCCGGCTGGGCGGTCGGCGCGCAGAACGTGCTGTTCATCGCCTACGCCGAGCACCACGCCGACGCCCTGCCCGGCGGCGCGGGCACCCTGCTGGCGCTGGCGGCGCTCGGCGGCCTGCTCGGCGCGCTCGCCTACGGCGCGGTGAAGTGGCGCAGCAGCACGGCCACCCGCACCTGGGTCATGGCGCTCGCGATGGCCGCGTCCTACCTGCCGCTGGTGCTGCTGCCCGGGCCGTACCCGATGGCCGCGCTGGCCTTCCTCTCCGGGATCGGGCTGGCGCCGCTGCTGGCGGCGGCGTTCGTGCTGGTCGCCGAGCTGGCGCCGACCGGGACGGTGACCGAGGCGTTCGCCTGGCTGGTGACGCTGTTCGCGACGGGCAACTCGCTCGGCTACGCGGTGTCCGGCAACCTGGCCGAGGACTCGCTGCGGCCGGTGGCGCTGTGCGCGGCGGGCGGGATCGCGCTCGGCGCCCTGCTGCTGTTCGGCGCCCGCCGCTGGTTCCACCCGGTGCCGCCGGCGCCGTCGGTGCAGCCTGTGCAGCCGGTGCCGGTGGGCTGAGGCCCCCCACAGACGACCGCGCCCACCGGGGTCTGGCCGGCGGGCGCGGTCTTTCGTTCTCCCCTACTACTACCTACTGCTTCGCGCCCCGCCCCGGCCCGCCGACCGCCGGCGCGGTGGAGGAGCGCAGCACCAGCGAGGTGGCCAGCGGCAGGACGGGCGCCGCCCGCTCGCCGCGCAGCAGGCCCGCCAGCGCCGCCGCGCCGACCCGGCCCAGCTCCTCGCCGGGCAGGTCGACGGTGGTCAGCGGCGGGGCCAGCAGCGCGGCCACCGCGACGTTGTCCATGCCGACCACCGACAGGTCGGCCGGCACCCTCAGCCCCAGCTCGGCGGCGGCCTGGTACACCCCGGAGGCGACCACGTCGTCGTCGCAGATCACCGCGCGCGGGCGGTCCGGGCGCTCCAGCAGGCGGTGCGCCACGCTCCGCGCAGCCGGCTGGCCCTCGTTCAGGCTCACGCCCAACTCCACGACCTCCAGGTCGAGTTCGGCGGCGACCTGCTCGAACGCGGCCTGCCGCACCCGGAACGTGTACGCGGAGTGGGTGGAGCGCAGCCGCCCGATCCGGCGGTGGCCGAGCCCGGCCAGGTGCTCGACGGCGGCGCGCATCCCGCCCGCCACGTCGAGTTCGACGGTCGGCCGGGCCCGGTCGGTGCCCGGGTCGGCGTCGAGGAAGACGACGGGGGTGTCGGCGGGCAGCTCGCCGAGCTGGCTGTCGTCCGGGGAGCAGATCAGCAGGCCGTCGAAGCGGCTGGTGGTGGCGGCCTCGGCGAGGGTGGCGCTCCCCCAGCCGGAACTGACCACGACCGCCAGGCCGTGCCGGCCGGCCTCCTCGTGGACGCCCTCCAGCACCCGGCCGAAGAACGGGCCGAGGATGTTCGGCACCGCCAGCAGGATCATCCCGCTACGGCCGAGCCGCAGCTGCCGGCCGGCCGCCTGCGGGCGGTAGCCGAGGCTGCGGGCGGCCTCCCGGACCCGCTCCCGGGTGGCGTCGGAGACCCGGCGGCCGGCCTCCGCACCGGAGAAGACCAGTGAGACGGTGGCTTGGGAGACCCCGGCGAGCCTGGCCACGTCCCGGCCGGTGGGCCGACGCACCGGGGCCGGCCAGGTCCCGGCCTCCGCCTCGACGGGCGCCGCCTCGACGGACGACCCCTCGACGGCCGACCCGCGCAACGCGGACGGCCCGGACGGCGGGTCGGCCGGTCCGGGCTCGGAAGCCGCAGAAGCGGGGTCGGGGTCGGAAGCGGAGGCGTCCGGGGCGGCGGAGTCGGGCACGGCGGCTGCGGTCGCGGGTCCGGCCGGGGTCAGCTCTGCCGGACGGCGGCCGTCCGGGCCGCCTCGTCGACGGCGTCCTCCTCGGCGTTCTGCGCGGCGATCCGCTCGGCGGTGCGGCTGCGCAGGCCGGAGACCTTGGTGGTGATCTGGGCGGACATGTCGTCGCGCTGACGGCTCAGCAGCACGTAGCTGAGCGGCGCGGACGCGATCGCGGCCAGCAGGAACAGGAAGATCACGCCGGCCTGGCCGCTGACCGGGATGATCTTGAAGTGCCCGAGCAGCAGGGCGACCAGCAGGCAGCCGAGGAAGATGCTGACCCGCAGGGAGGTGTAGCGGAGCGTGGCGTGCGACTTCTCCTGGCCGGTGCTGCTCACGGGACACATCCTTTTCACTGGTCTGGCTTTTCACTGGTCTGGGCGGGGGCCGGTCTCCCAGTGAAGCATGCCTGACGGGCGGCGAGGGGAAGGGGGCGCCCGTCCCCCGCCCGCCGCCGCCCGACCGGACCCGCCGCTCAGCGCAGGTCGAGCCAGAGGGTGATGTCGTCGCGGTCGTCCCCGGGGGCGACCCGGATCGCGGCCGGCACCCGGCCGACCTCCCGGTAGCCGCAGCGGGTGTAGAAGCGCTCCAGGCCCTGGCCGCCGCGCGCGGTCAGCCGCAGGCTCTCCAGGCCCCACTCCCGCGCTATCCGCTCGGCCTCGGCGAGCAGCCGGGCACCGTAGCCGCGGCCCTGGCAGTCGGGGTGCACCATGACCCGCTTGAGCATCCGCCAGTGCTCCATCAGGTCGAAGCGCATCGACTCGAAGAAGAGGACACCGACCAGCCGGCCGGTGTCACTCTCGTGGGCGACCAGCAGCCGGTCCGGGCCGTCCGGCTCGACCCCGGCGAACTGGTGGTCGGCGGTGTCCCAGACCTCGTCCTCCGTCACCGGCGCCACGAAGCCGACCGCGCCGCCGGCGTTGGTGACGTCGGCCCACAGTCGGACGACGGCGGTGCGCAGGTCCGGGTCGAGCTTCGGGTCCAGGGTGAAGGTGAGCGCCATGGTCGCGGAGCCTAGCCGTCCGGTCCGACAGGCCCCCGGCCCGCCCTACGAGAGGGCCGGGACGGGGCGGTCCGGCCGGCTGGTGCGCAGCGCCAGGCAGAGCCCGACGGCGACCACGCACAGGGCGCCGGCGCCGTACCAGGTGAGGTCGTAGTTCCCGAGCGCGTCGCGGGCCAGGCCCGCCAGCCCGGCGACGACGGCCGCGCCGATCTGGTGGCTGGCCAGCACCCAGCCGAAGACGATCGGGGCGTCCCCGCCGAAGTGCCGGCGGCACAGCGCGACGGTCGGCGGCACGGTGGCCACCCAGTCCAGGCCGTAGAAGATGACGAAGGCCAGGATCGGCGGTTGCAGCGAGCCGGCCAGCAGCTGCGGCAGCAGGAGCAGCGAGATCCCGCGCAGCCCGTAGTAGGTGACCAGCAGGATCCGGGAGTCGACCCGGTCGGTGAGCCAGCCGCTGAAGATGGTGCCGACCACGTCGAAGACGCCGATCATGGCGAGCAGGCCGGCCGCGGTGGTCACCGGCATGCCGTGGTCGTGGGCGGCCGGGATGAAGTGGGTGCCGACCAGGCCGGCGGTGGTGGCGCCGCAGATCGCGAAGGAGCCGGACAGCAGCCAGAACGCCCGGCTCCGGGCGGCGTCCCGCAGCACCCGCAGCGAGCGGGTCAGGGCGCGGCCGTCGGCGGCGGGCGCCGGGGGCTCCTCGGTCGCCCCGTACGGGAGCAGGCCGAGGTCGGCGGGCCGCTCGCGCATCAGCAGCAGGACGGGGACGGCGACCGCGCTGGCCGCGAGCGAGACCACGATCACCGCCGAGCGCCAGCCGTGGTGCTCGACCAGCCAGGCGCCGACCGGCAGGAACACCAGGTTTCCCGCTGCCCCGGCGGCGGTCAGCACGCCGGTGACCAGGCCCTGGCGGGCCTGGAACCAGCGGCCGGTGATGGTGGTGGCGAAGGCGCCGGCCATCGAGCCGCTGCCCAGGCCCACCAGCACGCCCCAGCAGAGCACCAGTTGCCAGGGCTCGCGCATCAGCATGGTGAGCCCGGAGCCGACCGAGATGGTCAGCAGCGCGCAGACCACCACCAGGCGCACGCCGAAACGGTCCATCAGGGCGGCGGCGAAGGGGGCGGTGAGGCCGTAGAGGGTCAGGTTGACGGAGGTGGCGCTGGATATCGTCCCGAGCGACCAGCCGAACTCGTTGTGCAGGGCGTCCATCATCAGGCTGGGCGTGGACCGGAAGCCGGCCGAGCCGAGCAGGACCAGCAGCGAGACACCGGCCACCACCCAGGCGTAGTGCACCCGGAAGCGGGTCGGACGGGCGGGGCGGACGGGTCCTTCGGGGGCGGGCGCGGGGGCGGGGGCGAAGGCGTTGCGTTCGGTCACGCGGACGAGTGTCCCGAAGCGGCGCGGCCGCGACGAGTGGCCTGAATGACAGCTTTCGCAAGAATCGGGCCACGGTCCCGGCATACCCTGGCCCGAACCGGCCGGACTGGCCCGAACCGAACCAAACCAACCGAACCAACCGACCGACCCGACCGACCCGACCGGTCCGGGCGGCCGCACCACCGAAGGGGAACGGCATGGCCCACCTGGTCGCGGTACTCGCCCTCGACGGCGTGATCGCCTTCGAACTCGGCATCCCCGCCCGCATCTTCGGCGGCGCCAAGGACCCGGCCGGGCGGCCGCTCTACGAGGTCGCCACCTGCACGCTGGACGGCCGGCCGATCGCCACCAGCGCGGACTTCCGGATCAGCGTCGACCACGGGCCCGAACTGCTGGAGCGGGCCGACACGGTGGTGATCCCGGCCTCCGCCGACGCGAGCACGGCCACCGTCGACGCCGCCTTCACCCCCGAACTGGCCGCCGCGCTGGGCCGGATCCGGCCCGGCACCCGGCTGATGTCGATCTGCACCGGGTCCTTCCTGCTGGCCGCCGCCGGGCTGCTGGACGGCCGCCCGGCCACCACCCACTGGCGCTACACCCGGCGCTTCGCCGAGCTGTACCCGAAGGTGCGGCTGGACCCGGACGTGCTCTACACCGACGACGGCGACGTCCTCACCTCCGGCGGGGTGGCCGCCGGGGTGGACCTGTGCCTGCACGTGGTCCGCCGCGACCACGGCAGCGCGGTGGCCAACGCGGTGGCCCGCAACTGCCTGGTGCCGCCGTGGCGCGAGGGTGGCCAGAAGCAGTACGTCGAGGCCCCGAGCCCGGTGGACTCCACCGGCCAGGGCACCGCCGCCGTCCGCGCCTGGGCGCTGGAACACCTGGACCAGCCGCTGGCGCTGAGCCGGCTCGCCGACCGGGCGGGCATGAGCCTGCGGACCTTCACCCGGCGCTTCCACGAGGAGACCGGCGCCAGCCCCGGGCAGTGGCTCACCGTGCAGCGCACCGAGCGGGCCCGGCAGCTGCTGGAGCGCACGGACCTGACGATCGACCAGGTCGCCCGGGAGTCCGGTTTCGGCACCGCCGCCTCGCTCCGGCTGCAACTGCGCGGCCGGCTGGACGTCGCCCCGAGCGCCTACCGGCGAACCTTCCGCGCCGTCCCCGGGTGACCCCGGGCGGCTTCAGGTGCCCTGGACGGCTCTCGGCCGAGTGGCCGGAAAGCGCCGCCGGACGACGGCGGATCGGACGGCGGCCGGCCGCGTGCACCCCGAGCACGGCGCGGCCGGCCACCATCCAATCGCGACGCGCGGGCCCTGAACCCGCGCCGCACCCTCCGCACTCGCCAAGGAGCGCCCGCGACCGGCGGTCCACGGCCCCCCTGCTGGCGTGGTCCCCCTGGACAACAGCACCGCGGCGGCGTTCGGGCGTCCCCTCGGCGTCCCCTCACTGACGGAGAGCCGCACCCAAGCGTGATCAGTCGGATACGTCACGTCAATGGGTAGTCCGAAATTCGGAATGGTTGCGTCAACTTTCGGCCGGTGATCTCCGCCAGTGATCTCCGCCGACGATCACCGGCGGGAACGGCAGCGAACCGAGCAGGCCCCGGGCTGCCGCTGCCGCTACTGCGCCAACGCCGCCCAGTCCACGCCCGCCAGCGGGTCCGCCGGCCGGGCGTCCGCGCCGATCTCGCACCACACCCGCTTGCCCGAGCCGTCCGGGAACCAGCCCCAGCGCTCGCAGAGCAGCTCGACCAGCTCCAGGCCGCGCCCGTTGGTGGCGTTCTCGTCCGCCCCGGCGTGCCGTGGGGCGGGGGCCGTCCGGCTGGCGTCGGCGACCTCCACCCGCAGCGGACCGGCCGGCTCACCGCCCGCCTGGTCCTCCTCCACCGGCAGGCAGAGCCGCAGCACCGCCGGACACCCGGTGTGCACCACCGCGTTGGTCACCAACTCGGAGACCACCAGCACCACCGTCTCGGCGACCGGCGCGTCCGGGTCCACCCCATGGTTCAGCAGCCGCGAGCGCACCCACCGACGGGCCCGGCCGACCTCGGCCGGGTCCGCCTGCACCGCCAGCTGTACCTGAAGAACCTGCACCGCTCCACCACCCGCACTCGCAGTTCGGCCATCGTCCCGATCGGGCCGGATCGTCCAGCCGGCGAACCCTCGCACATCGCCCGGTGCCACCCGGGCCCTCGGCCGGGCTCCCGCCCGGCGCTCACCCGAGCTGTCCCGTCCGGGCCAACTCGTCCGGGCCAACTCGTCCGTCGCGCACTGGCCGCGACTCGATTACGCCTCAGGATGAGTGGGCGGACGGACCTCGGCAAGCGCTTCGGGCATATTCCAGCGATCGGGGGACAGCGCAGTGCATACTGTCCCGTTCACTCTCGCGAGCCTCGTACCGGCACTCGTCCGGCCCGGGCCGACCCGCCGGTCCCGCAGTGGCGAACCTACCTCCGGACGCCCCGCGCACCCGGCCCGCCACTCGCGAACCACCCGTGCGACATATGTCCAACGGCCTTCGAACAGCGGCCTCCACGGACCGCCCCGCGCACGGGCCACCGGTACGAGCGACGACCGGGCGACGGGCCGGGTGACGATCCGGATGACGGCCCGGGTGACGATCCGCAGGCCCGGGTTCCGTTCTTCGGGGAATGCTCCCGCCGCCGACCGGCCGCAAGATACCGTTGGGTACGCCAGCGAAACCCGGGCAGGAGGGTGGTTCCCGATGGCCACCCCCGACCGCGCGCCGCGCTGGGACGAGCAGCTCCAACGCCGCCTCGCCCGCGGCGAGGAGACCGCGCTCGGCGAGATCTACGACCAGCTCGCGCCGATGGTGCACGGACTGGCCGGGCGGATACTCGCCGACCAGGCCGCCGCCGTCCAGCTCACCCGGGAGATATTCGCCCACGTCTGGGAGCACCCCGAGGACTTCGACCCCGCCCAGGGCTCGCTGCGCTCCTGGCTCGGCGCGCTCACCCACCGCCGTGCGGTCGACCGGCTGCGGGCGCGGCGGGCCGCCGAGCGGGTACCGGGCGGCCCGGGCAGCGGACTTGACGGCCCGGGCGGCGGCGAGGGCGCGGCCGAGGCGGAGATCCGCGCCGTGGCCACCGCCGCGCGCATGCAGTACGTGGTGGACTCCCTGCCCCAATCCCTGCGTGAGACCATCGCGGTGACGTACTACGACGGCCGCACCTACCAGGAGACGGCCCGGCTGCTCGGCATCAGCGAGCAGGCCGCCAAGCAGCGGATGCGGCTCGGCCTGGAACTGCTGGCCACCGAACTGGCCGAGGAGCGCGCCCGCCACGACGAGCGGCACGGCCGCGAGGACGGCCGGGCCGACGACCGGGACCACCGGGACGACGCGGGCGACAGGGACGACGGGGACAGGGGCGCATGAGCGAGCGGAGCGAGCCCACCACCGAGGAGCGCCACGACGCCCTGCGCTCGCTGCTCGGCGCCTGGGCCCTCGGCGCCTGCCCGAACCGTGACGCCGCCGAGCTGGAGCAGCACCTGCGCACCTGCCCGGAGTGCGCCGAAGAGGCCGCCCGGCTGCGTGAGGCGGCGGGGTGGCTCGCCCTGGACGAGCCGCTCGACCAGCCCAACTCGCTGCGCCAGCAGGTGCTCGACTGGTGCCTGGCCCGCCGCCCGGCCGAACTGCCCGTCCCCGCCTGGGGCATGCCGTACACCGCTGAGACGGCCAAGCTCGACGCGCTGCTGCGCGACCTCGGCCCGGAGGAGTGGCAGGAGGTGGCCGACCTGCCGTGGCACGGCGGCACCGGGCGGCTGCGTCCGGCCGAGGTGCTGTGCCATCTCGCCGCCGTGGACGGCTATCTGGCGCTCGCCCTCGGCCTGCCCGACCCGGTGCCGGCCGGCCCGGGCCCCACGCCGGCCCCGGCCGCCCGGCGGGTGCCGCCGCAGGAGCCGCCCGCGCGGCCGCCGGCGCCCCTGCTCCTGCCCCGGGTCCCGCTGCAGGGCGGGCCGTACGCCGGGATCGCCGAGCGCACCGCCCGGCTGGTCGCCGACCGGGCCGGCCTCCCGCCGCAGTCGGTGCGGGAGCGGTGGCGGCGGCAGACCCACGACCTGGTGCGCACCGCCGCGCTCGCCCCGCGGGGCAACATCCCCGTCGACTACGGCTTCGCCGTGCTGCCGCTGCGCGACGCCTTCGTGGACCGCGCCTTCGAGTGCTACGTGCACGGCGAGGACGTGGCCCGCGCGGTCGCCTACCCGTACGACCCGCCGGCGCCCCAGCACCTGCGGCAGATGGTGGACCTGGCGGTCCGGATGGTCCCGCGGGCACTGGCCGATCTGCGTGCCGCCCGCGCCACCCGTCCCGAGCCCGCCGGGGCGCCGGACCTCCCGCCCATGGCGGGCCAGGGCCACGGCCGGGGCCGGCGGCTGCGGCTGGTGATCGACGGTCCGGCGGCCGGCGAGTGGCTGATACCGCTGGACGGGCCGGAGTCGGGGCCGTCCGGCGGCGAGCCGGTGGCCTCGATGGTGCTGGACGGCCTGGAGCTCTGCCAGTTGGCCGCCGCGCACCGCGATCCGGACCGGCTGCCCGTCGGCGAGCACGGCGACCGGGCCGCGATCCGCGAGGTGCTGCACGCCCTGCCACTGCTGTCGCGGCCGTAAACGGCCACAGCCGCGCCGACCGTCCCAACTGCGCGCCCCGACCTCGCTACGCGAAGACCACCGTGCGGGTGCCGTTCAGCAGCACCCGGTGCTCGCTGTGCCACTTCACCGCACGGGCCAGCGCCTGGCACTCGACGTCCCGGCCGAGCGCGACCAGCTGGTCCGGGGTGACGTCGTGGGTCACCCGGGCCACCTCCTGCTCGATGATCGGGCCCTCGTCGAGGTCGGCGGTGACGTAGTGCGCGGTGGCGCCGATCAGCTTCACGCCCCGGGCGTGCGCCTGGTGGTAGGGCTTGGCGCCCTTGAAGCTCGGCAGGAAGGAGTGGTGGATGTTGATCACCCGGCCGGACAGCGCGGTGCACAGCTGGTCCGAGAGCACCTGCATGTAGCGGGCCAGCACGACCAGTTCGACGTCCTCCTTGGCGACCAGGTCCAGCAGCTGCTGCTCGGCGTCGGCCTTGGTGTCCCGGGTGACCGGGATGTGGTGGAACGGGACGCCGTAGCTCTCGGTCAGGTCGCGCAGGTCGGTGTGGTTGGACACCACCGCGGCGATCTCCACCGGCAGGGCGCCGATCCGGGTGCGGTAGAGCAGGTCGTTCAGGCAGTGCCCGAACTTGCTGACCATGAGGACGATCCGCATCCGCTGCTCGGTCGGGTGGATCTGCCAGTCCATCCCGAACGAGGCCCCGATCGCCGCGAAGCTGGCCCGCAGCTTGTCGGCGGTGACCGGCTCGGCGGCGGAGAAGTGCACCCGCATGAAGAACAGCCCGCTGTCCCCGTCGCCGAACTGCTGGCTGTCGATGATGTTGCAGCCGGTCATGAAGAGGTAGCTGGAGACGGCGTGGACGATGCCCTGCTTGTCGGGGCAGGACAGCGTGAGGACGTACTGGGCGCTGGCCGGCTGCTGGTCCACTGGGGGTATCCCGTCCTGAGGTCGTGGCGTTCGTGGGTGGTCCAGCGTGTCACATCCTGGACAGTCGCCGCCCCGCTGCCCGTACTGCGGGACGGCACTGCTCAGCGGCCCGACCGAAAGCCCGACCAGGCACCCGGTTAGGCCGCCGACCAGGCGCCCGGCCGGCGGCCCCGCCGTGGACCCGAACTCAGACCCAGGCTCAGACCCGGGTGAGGATGCGCAGCACGTCCAGCGACTTGGGCGCCGCGTCCGGGTCGTCCCCGTCGTTCACCGCCAGCGCGACGTGCGCCTCGCGCGCGGCCCGGACCGCCTCCGGCCAGCCGGGGTGGCCGAAGTAGGCGGAGGCGTGGGCGTCCGCGCCGACCTCGTGCAGCAGCTGGACCACGCGCAGCACCGCGACGTCGACCAGGGCGGCCTCGGCGGAGTCGCGGAAGATCGTGCCCACGTACTTCTCGGCCGACCAGTGGTCCAGCCAGGTGTCCTCGACCAGCCGGTAGACGGCGTCGGTCACGTCGCCGTACCCCTCCCGGCCGTTCAGCCAGGTCTCCTGCTGGAAACCGGGGTCGGACAACATGTGCAGCGCCGAGCGCAGTCGGGCTCGCCAGCGCCACCAGGGCAGGTCGTTGAGCGGCATGCCGTTCATCGTGCTGGAGCGGTGGCCCGGACGAGAAGTGTTTCGGGCAGACCGATGCGAAGAATCTGTGCTGGCGGACATGGAGAACGATCGTACGTTCCCTGTCCGTTCGTACTCCACTCCCGATCTACACGCGTGCCCCGCCGGATTTCAGCTCCCGTTATCCGACCGTTCGCACTTCGGCCCTCTCGGCGTGTGGCGCCGGGGCTTGGCTTGCTCCGGTGCGCCGGATGGCGCCCCAGAGAGGGAAGACCGATGACCAGCCGAAGGGACCCGTTCCAACCCCGGCACCAGTTCGCGCGGCGCCGCCGCCGCCCGATCGCCGCAGCCGCCACCGCCGCGGCCCTGCTCCCCACCCTCTTCTCGGCCTCCGCGTGCGGCGGACCGGCCGATGCCTCCACCAACGGCGGCGACCTCACCGTGATGACCTGGTCCCCGTCCGGCACCGGCTCCGCCGACCGGCCCGGCATGACCGCGCTCGCCGAGGCGATCGGCCGGGACGTCAACCTCAAGGGCGGGCTGAACGGCCGCCGGCTGCAGGTGCTCACCTGCAACGAGCACAACACCTCCGAAGGCGCCAAGGCCTGCGCCCAGCGGGCGGTGGACGCCAAGGCGGTCGCCGTGATCGGCTCCTACAGCCAGTACGGCTTCGACTTCATGCCCGTCCTGGAGCGCGCCGGCATCCCCCTGATCGGCGGCTACGGGCTCTCCCAGCCCGAGTTCAGCAGCCCGCTCTCGTACCCGGTGGACGGCGGCATGCCCGCGCTGATCGGCGGCAGCGGCCGTCAGCTGGTCGAGGCCGGCTGCAAGGCCGTCGCGCTGGTCCGCCCGGACACCCCGTCCGGCGACAACCTGCTCGGCTACCTGGCCAACGCGCTCAAGCCGGCCGGCATCAAGCTGCTCGACGTCAAGGCGCCCGAGCAGTCCACCGACTACACGGCGGTGGCCCGCAAGGCGATCGGCAAGGACGAACCGGCGAACTGCGTCACCAGCGCCCTCGCCGCCGAGCCGACCGGCAACCTGCTGGACTCCTACCGCCGGCTGAACCCGAGGAACACCCGGTTCGCCTCGGTGATCGGCAGCGTGCAGCAGTCGGTGGTCGACTCCACCGGCGGCGACTCCGGCCCGCTGGCCGGCACCTACGTCACCAGCTGGTACCCGCCGGAGTCGGCGAAGGTCTGGGACGGGCTGCGCGCGGTGGTGCGCGCCGACGCCACCGGCGGCCACACCATCGACGTCTCCGATCCCGGCGTGCAGACCACCTGGGTCGCGTACGAGGTGTTCCGGCTGGTCGCCGAGAAGGTCGCGGCGTCCGGCCGGCAGGTCACCGAGAAGACCGTCACCGGGCTGCTGGACAGCGGCGAGGGCATCGACGTCGGGCTCACCCCGCCGCTGAACTGGGGCACCCCCAACATGCTGCCCAGCACCGAGTCACCGCGGCTGGTGAACACCTGGGTCACCTACCAGGTGGTCAAGGGTGGCCGGATGACCCTGCAGCAGCCGGGCTTCGTGGACATCCGCTGGGTGCTCACCGGGGGCCGCCCACCGGCGTGACGCCCGGGCGACGCAGAACGGACGACGCAGGAGCAATGACGAAGGACGGACGACGAAGGGGCGGGCCGGCGGGCCCGTTCCCCCGTCGTCCTACAGGTCGCCGTCGCTGCGGCTGGGCAGGCCGGTCTGGGTGGCGATCGCGTTCCACAGGGTCGAGGCCTGCTTCTTCGCGGTGGTCGCCGCGCCGCTGGCCTGGACGGCGTTCTTGTAGTGCTGGTTGTCCAGCTTCTTGGGGTCGCAGGCGCCCTGCGAGTCCCCGGCCCAGGCCGCGTACTCGTCGTCGGCCTGCGCGGAGGCGGTCCACGCCGCGTTGAGCTGCTCGACCAGCTGCTGGCCGCCGGGCAGCTTGTCCGCCTTCAGCTGGCCGAGCTTGGTCTGGAGTTCGCGCCGCTTGCCGGCCGCGCCGGTGAGCGCTTGCTGCGACTCGGGCAGCTTGTCGCACTTCTGCACCGAGGCGACCGCGCCGACCACCGCCGAGCGGCTGTCGCTCGCGGTGCCGAGCAGGTCCGACAGCGGCTGCGCCTGGGCCTTGACCGCCGGGTCGACGGTGGTGCCCGAGCTGCTCGCGCTCGCCGTGCCGGGGGTGGCGCTGCCGGTGGCGGCCACCGGCAGGGTCTTCTTGGCGTCGGCGGCGGGGGTGGTTTCGTCCCCGTTCACCAGGACGGCGACCAGGATGCCGGCCGCCGCGAAACCGGCCACCACCCCGCCGATGATCAGCTTGTTGGACGGGCGGCCGCCACGGGCGGCCGGGGCCTGCGCGCCCGCCTGGGTGGCGTCGAAGCCCTGCCCGTGGTCCTGTCCGTAGCCCTGCCCCTGCCCGTGGTCCTGGGCGTAGCCCTGGCCGTAGTTCTGCCCGTAGTCCTGACCGGGGTAAGCCGGCGCCGGCTGCGGCTGCCCGGCCTGCGCGTAGCCCTGGTAGCCGCCCGGGCCGGGCTGCTGCGGGTAGCCGGCCTGGGACTGGCCCGTGGGGTAGCCGCCCGCGTGCGGGTCCGCGCCCGGGTAGGGCGGGAGGTGCTGCGTCTCCGGCGCCGGCTCGTGCTGCGGGACGCCGTAACCGGGCTGCGGAGCACCGGCCCACGGGGCGGGCTGGGCCGGCATGGCCTGGGTCGGCCGCGCGTGCCCGCCCTCGCCGAGGTACTCCGGCTGCCCGGACGGCTGCCCCACCGGCGGCACGCCCGTCTGCCCCTGCGGGTGGCCCTGGGGATGACCCTGCGGCTGGCCCGGCACGCCGCCCTGGGTCTGGCCGGGCTCGGGGCGGAACAGGTCGTCCAGGTTGAAGTCACCCGAGTTGGGGTACGAGCGGCGCTGGCTCAACGCGATTCCTCACCTGTGCACGACCGCGCGCTGACGGCGGACCACATCTCGTCGGTTCTTGGGGGCATCACAGTTCCTTGGACGTCGCGCCCACGCTACCGGTTCGCCGAACCGGGTGGCCACGCGGGCGGGACATCCCTCACGCTCCCCTCACCCCGCCCCGCCGGGGCCCGGGGCCTTGGACCCGCCCTGGTGCCCCGGGCGCGACACTAGGCGGCCTCCGCATCCGCCCTGGCGTGGAACTCGCGGACCACCCGCTGCTCCCGGTACGGCTCCAGCCGGCGCCGGAACTCGTCCAGGTACTCCACGCCCCGGTTGGACCGCAGCCCGCTCAGCAGCCGGACCGCCTGCGCGCCCGTCTCACAGGCGCGTTCGAGGTCCCGCTGCTGCAACTGGGCGGTGGCGAGCAGGACGAGGTCCACCGCGCGGCGGCGGACCCGGGTCGGCGGGTGCAGGTCGAGCGCCCGGCGGGCGTAGTGCTCGGCCTGGCCAGCCTGCTCCAAGTCCCGGTGACAGTGGGCCAGTTCGTCCGACAGATAGGCGTCGTCGAAGTGAGCGATCCAGTCCGGGTCGTCCTCCGGGCGGCGCTTCTCCATCATCTCCAGCGCCTTGGCCGACACCGCCTCGCAGGAGCGGGCATCCCCCAGCAGGGCGTGGCCGCGGGCCTCGGCGGCGTAGAACATCGCCATCGCCGTCGGGGTGGCGACCGTCCGGGCGCCCTCCTGCGCGGCGCGGGCGAGCTGGGCGATCTCCCGCGGGTTGCCGAGCGTCGCCGCCAGGTGGCTCATCGACGCCGCCAGCACGTAGCCGCCGTAGCCGCGGTCGTCGGCCGCCTGGGCGAGCCGGAGCGCCTGGATGTAGTAGCGCTGGGCCAGGCCGGGCTGGCCGGTGTCCACCGCCATGTATCCGGCCAGTTCGGTCAACCGGGCCACCGCGGCGAAGAGTTGGCGCCCGGTCTCGTCCCGGTACGCCCCGCCGAGCAGGCTGGAGACCACCGAGTTGAGGTAGTGCACGACCACCGGGCGCACGTGACCGCTGCCGAAGCGGTGGTCCAGGTCGACCAGCATCGCGGTGGTGGCCTTGATCGCGGCCACGTCGGTCGGGCCGACCCGGGGGCCGCCGGTGCGGGCCACCACCGGGTCGGGCGGGGTGATCAGCCAGTCCCGGCTGGGTTCCACCAGCGCGGAGGCGGCGACCGTGGCCCCGGTCAGGAAGTCCCGCCGGCCGACGTCGCTGCGCCAGAGCTCGCAGACCTGCTCCAGGGCGGCGTTCAGGGTCGGCGCGAACTGGAGCCCGATGCCGGAGCTGAGGTTCTTGCCGTCGGCCATGCCGATCTCCTCGACCGACACGCTGCGGCCGAGCTTGCGGCCGAGGGCCTCGGCGATCACGGCCGGCGCCTGCCCGCGCGGCTGCTGCCCGCGCAGCCAGCGGGCGACGGAGGTCTTGTCGTACCGCAGGTCCAGACCGTGCTCGGCGCCGCAGAGGTTGACCCTCCGGGCCAGGCCGGCGTTGGAGCAGCTGGCCTCCTGGATCAGTTGCTGCAGACGCTCGTTGGGCTGTCGTGCGACGAGTGGTCTTGCGGCCATTGGGTTTCGCCTCCCCACACCCTCCGGTCCCGGCCGGCGGGCGACGATTCTGCTGATCTGTTGCCGACTGTCCGACCGTCCAAGGAATCTGACACCAGGTTAGCGATCAGCAACGCCAGCGGGATACCCACGGTGACGATCCGCACCCCCCACGCGCCCTGGGAAATGCTCCTGTGCGCCCCCACTGCGCCTGCCCCCGCCCGCCTCAACTCGGTCGAGTAACCGGTTCGAGTGACATTGCCGGTATGCGCCCAACCGGCTTGCGCCGGGCCGTAACCAGCCTCACACACGGTAGTTGAGCTTCGCGTGGAAGACATCCCCGACTCCCCCGACCAGGGCAAGAACGCCGCACTGCCCCCGCTGCTCATCGAAGCCGTCGGCTACGCCGAGAACCGCCACTGGGAGGTCGCTCCCGGCGCCTGGCTGATCGACGGCGACGGGCCCGCCCGCTGCTCCTGCGGCGACCGGCGCTGCCTGCTGCCGGGGGCCCACCCGCTCGACGCGGACTGGGCCCGCAAGGCGAGCGCCGGGCCGGGGGCGGTACGGCGCTGGTGGACCGAGCGGCCGCAGGCCTCGATCCTGCTGCCCACCGGCCGGTCCTTCGACGTCCTGGACGTCCCGGAGACGGCCGGATGCCTGGCGCTGGCGCGGATGGAGCGGATGGACCTCCAGCTGGGCCCGGTCGCGGTGCTGCCCGCCTCGCCCGGCCGGATCGGCCGGCGGCTGCACTTCCTGGTGCTGCCCGGGGTCGCGGCCAAGCTGCCGGAGATGCTCCGCAAGCTCGGCTGGCCGCCCGGCCGGCTGGACCTGGTGGCCCGCGGCGAAGGGGACTGGACGGTCGCCCCGCCGTCCCGGATCGGCGGCACCGGCTACGCCCAGTGGGCCCGCTCCCCCTCGGCGCTCAACCGCTGGCTGCCCGACGCCGCCGAGCTGATCAGCCCGCTCGCCTACGCCTGCGGGCGCGAGGCGCCCGCGGCCGCCCACCCCCAGCCCGCCCAGCCGGCGGCAGCGGTGCGCTGAACGGGCGCAGCAACGGTTCACCACCCCGGTTCACCGCCCCGTGAACGGCCGCCCTCCGCCTATCGGGTGAGGGCGCGCAGCGCGCGACACCCCGCGCACGGCTGACGGGCCTTGTCTCCCACCGGAGACGGGGCCCGTCACACGCATGTGCGGATAAGGCCTCCGTGTACCCGCTGATCATGGACGAAAGCCCCCCGGACGAGTGACAACGCTCAAGGATTGCCATGATCGGCCGAGGGGAGGAATTGCGGTGCGAGGGGACGCCGGAGGGAGCGCTCGGACGGGGAAGCCGGGCGCGGCGGTGGAGGGGCCGGGAGGGAACGGAGGGGATGGAGGGGACGGGAGGGACGGAGGGGACAGGGAGGGAACGGGGAGGCGAAAGGGCCCGCTGCACGGGGAGCAGCGGGCCCTTCTCGTCGTTCCGGGAGGCGCGCTCCCCGGGCCCGGAAGCGTTCCGGGCCCGGGGGGCGCGTTCCTCAGGCCTGGGCGACGAAGACGTGCTGGGCGATGTCCTTGCCCAGCTCCGCCGCGTTCTCCCCGGTGCCGACCAGCACGCCAGCGACGCCGGCGCTGACCCGCACGGTGGAGCCCGGCCGGATCCCGGCCCGGCGCAGCGTGCGCATCAACTCGCCGTCGGTCTGGATCGGCTCGCCGATCCGGCGGACCACCACGCTGGCGCCGCCGTCGCCCGGCTTGACGGTGTCCAGCGGGACGAGCGCGGCGTCGAAGCCCTCGCCCTCGGCCTTGGCGTCGCCCAGCTCGTCCAGGCCCGGGATCGGGTTGCCGTACGGGGACTGGGTCGGGTGGCCGAGCATGGCGAGCACCTTGCGCTCGACCGTCTCGCTCATCACGTGCTCCCAGCGGCAGGCCTCCTCGTGGACCTGCTCCCACTCCAGGCCGATCACGTCGACGAGCAGGCACTCGGCGATGCGGTGCTTGCGCATGACGCGTACGGCGAGCCGGCGCCCGTCATCGGTCAGTTCGAGGTGGCGGTCCCCCGCGACCTGCAACAACCCGTCGCGCTCCATCCGGCCGACCGTCTGGCTGACCGTCGGGCCGCTCTGCTCCAGTCGCTCGGCGATCCGGGCGCGCATCGGGACGATGCCTTCCTCCTCCAGCTCCAGGATGGTGCGAAGGTACATCTCAGTGGTGTCGATCAGCCCAGACATCGCCGCTGGCTCCGTTCCTCGGTGTCCTCACCGCCAATTCTGACGTACTGCACCGACAACCGGGCCCGCGCAAGGGCCCCGGGTCCCGGTTTTCGTTCCTGTTGACAGCGGTGCCGCCGGGGCGCCACGGTGCTCGCCGTAGCTTTCTCCACTGGCGGCCCGGACCCTCCCGGCCCGCCCCACCCGGCCGGCGCCCCCACCGGCAGAGAGCGAAGGCAACAGATGAACGACCTGGTCGGCCGGTACTTCGACGCCGCGATCGCCCATCTCCAGCGGGTCCGGGAGGAGGAGGCCGACGCCATCGAGGCCGCCGCGGCGCTGCTCGCCGAGGCGATCGCCGAGGGCCGCCGGGTGTTCACCTTCGGTGCCGGGCACTCCGCGCTGCCGGCCCAGGACGTGGTCTACCGGGCCGGCGGGCTGGTCCCGATGAACCTGCTGAACGTCCCCGGGATGGCGGGGGTGACGGTGATGCCCGCGCCGCTGTCCAGCGCGCTGGAGCGGGTGTCCGGCCTGGCCACCACCACCCTGGACCTGACCCCGGCCGCCTCCGGCGACCTGCTGTTCGTGATCTCGCTGTCCGGCCGCCAGGTGATGCCGGTCGAGCTGGCCCGGTACGCCCGGGACCGCGGTCTGAAGGTGATCGGCGTGACGTCGCTGGCGTACCCGGGCGAGGTGCCCCCGGCGCACCCGTCCGGCACGTACCTGAAGGACAACTGCGACGTGGTGCTGGACAGCAAGATCGCGGTCGGGGACGGCGAGCTGACCCACCCGGCCGCCGAGACCACCTTCGGCCCGGTCTCCACCATCGTGACCAGCGCGCTCATGCAGGCCGTGGTCGCCTCGGCGGTCGGCCGGCTGGCCGACGCGGCGGCCGACGGCACCACCGCGGCCCCGCCGCTGTTCCGCTCCGGCAACGTCCCCGGCGGCACCGAGTGGAACGCCAAGCAGATGGCCGACAACGCCGACCGGATCCTCTACACCTACTGACGCCCACCGATCGCGCCCACGGGCACGCCGAGACACGCAGGGTGTCCGCCCGCCCACCGAACGTACCCGGGCCGGACAATCCACCGGGGCATCCCGGCCATTGCGGGCGGCCCGGGGGTGGGCCAGGCGTACCGGGAAGCCGCCCGGGGCAGGAGAGCGGTGCGACCGGAGCGACGGGTGGGGGCCGAACATGGCGTCTGGGGCGGGACGGACGGGGTGGATGCGCGAGCGGGAGCTGCTGCCCGGGTTCTTCTGGGCCGCCGACGCGGCCTCGCTGCGCGGCCAGCGGCGTTCGGTGCTGCTCTCCGCCTGGGAGCTGCTCCTGCTGGTGGTCGCCGCCGCGACCGGCTCGGCCGACGGCGAGCCGTGGGCCTGGCCGGCGGCCGCCGCCTACCTCGGCGCGATCGTCCTCGCGGTGGTGATCAGCCGGCAGAACCCGCAGGGGCTCTGGTACGAGGGCCGGGCCGCCGCCGAGTCGGTCAAGACGCTGGCCTGGAAGTTCGCCGTCCGGGCGGACGCCTACCAGCCGCCGCCGCACACCCTGCCGGACGCGGAGGGCCTGTACCGCGTCCAGCTCGGCGGGGTGCTGGGCGCCTTCCGGGACGGCCGGGTGGTCGCACCGGGCGCCGGGGCGGAGCTCGCCGGGATCACGGCGGCGATGCGCGACCTGCGCGAGCAGCCGCTCGCGGTGCGGCGCGAGGTGTACCTGCGGGAGCGGATCCAGGTGCAGCACGACTGGTACCGCGCCAAGTCCCGGTACTGCGCCCGGGCCGGGGCGCTGGCGGGGGTGCTGGGCGTGGTGCTCCCGGCGCTCGGGCTGGTGCTCGCGGTGCTGCGGGCGCTCGGCGCGTTCACCTACGACGCGCTGGGCACCGTCTCGGCGGTGGCCGCCTCGATCACCGCGTGGGCGCAGCTGCGCCAGTACCGCCCGCTGGCCGCCGCGTACGGGCTGGCCGCCGACGAGCTGGAGCTCATCCGGTGCCAACTGGCCCGGCTGGACGTGGAGTCGGCGGATGCCGAGGAGCTCTGGGCCCGGCTGGCCCGGGACGCCGAGGACGCGGTCTCCCGCGAGCACACCACCTGGCAGGCCCGCCGGGAGATCCGCACCACCACCGACCGGGACCACTGAGGAGGCCGCAGGTGTCGTTACGGATGGTCAAGGCCCCGGACGGTCGCGCCCTCGCCGTCGAATCCCTGGGCGACCCGCGCGGCCGCCCGGTGTTCCTGCTGCATGGCATGCCCGGCAGCCGGGTGGGCCCGCACCCGCGCAGCACCGTGCTGTACCGGCTGGGGGTGCGGCTGATCTCCTACGACCGGCCGGGCTACGGCGACTCGACCCGGCAGTTCGGCCGCCGGGTGAGCGCGGCGGCGGCCGACGTGCGGGCCATCGCGGACGACCTCAAGCTGGACGGCTTCGCGGTGCTCGGCCGCTCCGGCGGCGGCCCGCACGCGCTGGCCTGCGCGGCGCTGCTGCCGCAGCGGGTCAGCCGGGTGGCGGTGCTGGTCGGCCTGGCGCCGCGCAACGCGGCCGGCCTGGACTGGTACGCCGGGATGACCCCGTCGAACGTGCACGCCTACCAGGAGGCGGAGCGCGGACACGGCCGGATCGCCGACGCGATGGAGTTCCGCTCCCGGCAGATCAAGGACGACCCGGTCCGGCTGCTGAACGGGCTGCGGCCCGAACTGTCGCCCGCCGACCGGGAGGTGGTGGCCGACAACGGGCTGCGGCGGATGCTGCAGAGCAACTACCGGGAGGCGTTCCGGCACGGCGCGGACGGCTGGATCGACGACGTGCTGGCGTTCACCGCCGACTGGGGGTTCAAGGTCGAGGACATCGCGGTGCCGAGCTGGCTGTGGCACGGCACCGACGACCAGTTCTCCCCTGTCGAGCACTCCCGCTGGCTGGGCGACCACATCCCCGGCGCCGAGCTCTTCCTGGAGCCCGGCGCAGCGCACTTCGGCGCGTTCCGGGTGCTGACCACCGCCCTGGCCTGGGCGGCGGGCTGAGGCCTCAGGCTGTCATGAGGCCTCAGGCTGTCACCGGGGTGACCGGCGCTCCCCCGCCCAGCACGGCCAGGACGTTGTCCACCGCCAGGCCGCCCATCGCCTGCCGGGTGGCGACGGTGGCACTGCCCAGGTGCGGGGCCAGGACGGCGCGTTCCTGGGCGAGCAGCGCGGGCGGGACGGCCGGCTCGTGCTCGAAGTTGTCCACGGCGGCGGCGAACAGCGCGCCGGACTCCAGCGCGGCGGCCAGCGCCTCCTCGTCCACCACTCCGGCGGTCATGCTGACCACCACCGCCCCGCGCGGCAGCAGGTCGAGGCGGCGGGCGTCCAGCAGGTGCCGGGTGGCGGCGCTGAGCGGGGCGGTGACGACCAGCACCGTGGAGTGGGCGAGCAGGTCCTCCAGCGGCCGCCAGGTGGCGCCGTCGGCCTGCTCGGGTGGCAGCTCGCGGCGGTTGTGGTAGCTGACCGGCATGTCGAAGGCGCGGGCCCGGCGGGCCACCGCCTGCCCGATCCGGCCCATGCCGAGCACGCCCAGCGGGGTGCCGGCCAGCTCCATGCCGAGCAGGAAGTTCGGCGCCCAGGTCCAGGGGCTGCCGGAGCGCAGCAGGCGCTCGCCCTCGCCGAGGCGGCGGGTGGCGGCCAGCAGCAGCGCCCAGGCCATGTCGGCGGTGGCGGTGGTGAGCACGCCGGGGGTGTTGGAGACCAGCACGCCGCGGTCGGCGCAGGCGGCCAGGTCGATGTTGTGGTGCCCCACGGCGTGGTTGGCGACGATCTCCAGGGACGGGCCGGCCGCGTCCAGGAACTCGCCGTCGACCCGGTCGTCCAGGGTGGTGAGCACGGCGCGGCGGCCGCGGACGGCGGCCAGCAGGTCGGCCCGGGCCATCGCCTGGTCGGAGTCGTGGCAGGTGACGGCGTGGCGCGCGGTGAGCCGTTCGATCACCCCGGGCGCGAGGCGCCGGGTGACCAGGACCGGGGGCGGCGTCTGCTTGCTCATGGTCCCGCAGCGTACCCGCCGCCCCCGGCCGGAGGCCGTGCTCTCACCGGCGCCTGCACCGCCGCTTACACCGGCTGCGGCTCCAGGTCCCGGTTGATCCGCTTCCAGCCGCGCGCCGCCACCGTGTTGGGGTGCTCCTCGCCGAACTGCCGGATCAGCTCGCCGATCGCACGGGCCCGCAGTTCGGCGGCCTGGGTGTGCCGGCCGGCCGAGCGCAGGGTGATCGACAGGTTGGCCTCGCAGGCGACGGCGTCCGGGTGCCGGGGCGTGTAGCGCTCGCACAGGCCCTGGTAGGCGGCCCGGCCGAGTTCCTCGGCGAGGCCGATCTGGCCGTCGTCGCCGTAGGCGTTGGCCAGGTTGATCACCGCGTTGAGGGTGTACGGGTGGTCCGGCCCGACGGAGTCGGTCAGCCCTTCGACGGTGAGCCGGCCGCGTTCGATGGCGCCCTGGATGTCGCCGCTGCCGCGCAGGTAGATGCCGAGGTTGTTGGCGCAGGCCAGGGTGAAGGGGTGTTCGTCGCCGAACAGGCGGCGGTGGCCTTCGAAGACGGTGGAGCAGAGGTCGCGGGCGGCCTCCTTGTCGCCGGAGGCGCTGTGGTCGGCGGCCAGGTTGAGCGCGCAGGCGAGCGCGTCGGGGGCGTCGGCGCCGTAGCGCTCCAGGTAGCGCTCGTAGGTCTCCTTGGTGATCCGGCGGGCTTCGGCGAGCGCGCCGATGCGGCGCAGCGAGACGGCCAGGGACTTGGCGTTGCGCAGGTTCTCCGGCAGGTCGGGGTCGAGGACGTCGCCGAGGTCGGAGGTGACTTCCTGGAGCAGGTCCACCGAGCCGCGGTAGTCGCCGAGTTCGCGCAGGTCGCGGGCGAGGTTGGACTTGGTGGAGAGGGTGTAGGGGTGCCGGGGGCCGAGGACGGCGGTGCGCCGGTCGAGGGTTTCCTGGTCGAGTTCGCGGGCGGCCTCGCTGTTGCCGACGAGCCGGTAGTCGATGGCCAGGTTGTTGGCCATGGAGAGCGTGCGCGGGTTGTCGTCGCCGAACAACTCGCGGAACTGGTCGAGGATTTCGCGGTCGAGGTCGAGGGCGGCCTGGAACCGGCCGAGTGCCCGGCGGTCGGCGCCGAGGGAGCCGGCCGTCATCAGGGTGTACGGGTGGTGCTCGCCGAGCAGGGCCCGCTGGCGTTCCAGGGTGTCCTCGTCCAGGGCCAGGGCTTCGGCGTAGTTGCCCTGGGAGCGCAGCACGTTGGCGAGTTGGAAGCGCAGCAGCAGGGTCTGCCGGTCGTTCTCGCCGAGCTTGTTGGTCCACTCGGTGTCGAGGGCGTGGCCGAGGTCGCGGGCGCGGTCGAGTTCGCCGCGCTTCCAGAGGTAGCGGACGCGGTCGATGAGCAGTTGGCGGGTGTCCGCCTCGTCGCAGTTGTGCGCCTTGGAGGGCGACAGGTGCGGCCAGATCTCGTCGAAGGCGGGCCAGTTGGCGGGGTCGTCGGTGTCGCCGAGGACGGGCCGGGCGCCGGTGAGGATGCGATGCACCTCGTGGACGGCGATCTCCTGCTCGTCGTCGGTCATCTCGGCCCGGATCACCGCCTGGACGAGTCGGTGCACCTGGAAGCTGTTGCTGCCGGCGTCGACCTTGGCCAGCGCGTACCGGCCGATCGCCTGGATCACCTTGCCCAGCATGAACTTGTCGCTGAGGTCGGCGTCGTACTTCACCAGCGCCCGGATCATCTGGTCGCTGTAGAAGAGGTTCATCGAGATCGGCTCGGGCGCGAAGAACGCGCAGAGCTGGAGGAGCCGGACGGCGGCCGGGGATTGCTGGCGCAGCCGGCCGATGGAGACGTTCCAGGTGGCGCCGACCGGGGTCGGGTAGTCGGCGGGGCGGGCGACGGCCAGTGCGCGGGCCGCCTCGGCGTGCAGTTGGGCGACGTAGGTCTCCACCGGGGTACCGGTGGTGTCCAGCCAGGCGGCCGCGACCTCGACGGCGAGCGGCAGGTCGCCGACCGCCTCGGCGACCCGGTCGGCGTCCGGGCGGGAGAGGCCGCGGGCGCGCCGGCACAGGTGTTCGACGCTCTCTCCGCGGGTGAAGACGTCCACCTCCAGCGCCTCGGCGTGCCCGGTCCAGGCCTGGTTGCGGGAGGTGACCAGGATGTGGCCGGAGCCGCCGGGGAAGAAGCGGCGGATCTCGGCCGGTTCGTCGGCGTTGTCGAAGATCAGCAGCCAGCGCGAGGTGGGCACGCCGCGGCGCAGCGCCTCCCGGGCGGCCTCGGCGGCTTCGGTGACGGAGTCGCCGACGCGCAGGCCGAGCCGGCGGGCGAGGTCGGCGAGGGCGGGTGCGACGAGTTCGGTCTGCTCGGCGTCGATCCACCAGACCAGGTCGTAGTCGGACATGAACCGGTGTGCGTACTCCAGCGCGACCTGGGTCTTGCCGACGCCGCCGAGCCCGTACAGCGTCTGGGGGGTGGGCAGGACGGCCGCCATGCCGCCGCGCAGCTGGTTGCGCAGCTGCTCCAGGACGGCGGCGCGGCCGGTGAAGGAGGGGTTGCGCGGCGGCACGTCCCACACGGTCGGCTTGCTGCCGGGGAAGCGCGGTCCGCTGCCGTTGGGCTCGGTCAGGGCGACGTCGCCGCGGCCGAGGGCGCGCAGCAGGGTCTGGACGGACTGCGCCTCGTCGCGGCCGACGAGGTCGACGGGGTTGCGGTTGCTGAAGGGCGCGGTGAGCCTGACGTCGCCGACGCGGACGGGGACGAGCTGGCGCCGGGTGCCGGCGGGGTCGGAGTTGACCACGGACTCCCACAGCGCCCGGGCCTGCGGGGAGCGCTGGTAGGCGGGCGAGAGCACGGCGACGGTCCGGTAGGCGGCGTCGATGCCGCGTTCGGTCTCCTCGCGCGGATCGGTGCCGGCGCTGAGGTCGCGGGGCAGCACCCGGAAGCCGGCCCGGGTGAGCACGGACTCGATCCAGTCCGCCCACATCCGATCCTCGGGGACGTAGGAGAGGTAGAGGTCGGCGGGGACGGACGGGCGGCGGCGGGTGAACGCGTCCACGTAGCGCAGTCGCAGTTCCTCGTCCATCACCGGCAGGGAGGTGACCTTGCGCTGGGTGATCATCGCGGTGAGGCGCTCGCAGGCGGCGAGCATCGACGTGGGGGTGCCGGTCTGGTCGCCGAAGGTGGCGAGGATCTCCTCGTAGGCGTAGAACGGCCGGTACGGGATCTCCACCGAGCCCCAGTAGGCGGCGAGTTCCTCGCCGTTGAGGCCGGCCGGCAGCCCGTCGAAGCGGACCCGGGCGAGGGAGCGGCCGGCGTCGGCCTTCTCCTTCTCGCCCTCGTCGATGCGCATCGGGACGGGCAGGATGCGGATGCCGCGCTCGCGGTAGCGGTCGTGGATGTGCTGGGCGATCCGGGAGGCGCCGTCGATGGACTGGTCGCTCAGGGTGAAGCAGACCACCAGGTCGTCGGGCATCTGGACGGTGCAGATCTCGGCGATGTCGGACAGGCCGGTGCGCGAGTCGATGAGCACGTAGTCGTACCGCTTGCTCATGTCGGCCTTGAGGGCGTCGAAGAACTGCCCGCCGTCGAAGCGGTCGTAGAAGATGTCCCAGTCCAGGTGGGTGACGGCCTCGGAGTAGTCCCGGTTGAACTGGCCGGCGGACAGGAAGTCCAGGCTGCCACCGGTCGGGAACAGCGGCCAGGACAGCGACAGCGCGTGCGGGTGCACCCTGGCGAAGTCCAGGTGCCAGCCCTCGGCGTGCTCGACCGGGCGCAGGGCCTCCTCGCGGTACTCGGCGATCAGGTCCATCATCCCGGTCGTGCCGGCCAGCGAGGCCGGGTCGAGGAAGGGGTGGAAGAACTTGGCCAGGCCCGGCGCCTCCAGGTCCCAGTCCACGGTGAGCACCCGGTAGCCGTTGGCGGCCAGGATCCAGGCGGTGTTGGCGAGCGCCATGGTGCGCCCGGTGCCGCCCTTGTAGGAGTAGAAGGTGATGATCCGGCCGTTGCGGTCCTGCTCCACGGACCGTCGTTCGGCCTCCCGCTGGGCGGCCAGTTCGGCCACGGTGAGGCCCCCGACGCGGAAGTTCCTGGTGGGGTTCTCGCTCATCTGGGTCGTCCTCCCAAGGGCGCCATCCCGTCATCGGGGTCATCGCCGTCGTCACGGTCTGGGTGGTCGTCGGGTCCGGAGCCGTCCTGCCCGAAGGGGGCGTCCCCGCCGAACGGGGCCGCGCCCGGGCCGCGCCGGAACGCGTCCCGCAGGTTCGGGCGGGGCGGCGGCGGATCCTCCGGCTCGGCCCTGGTGCGGCCCTCGAAGGCGTACTTGGCCTTCATGGCGGCCCGGGGCAGCGCGTCGTCGAAGTCCTCCAGGGTGTTCAGCCCGGTCGGGCCGCTCACGCCGAGGAAGCTGGGGCGGCTCGCCCGCCGGGTGATGCGCAACGCCTGGTCGCTCAACTCGCCGAGGTCGCCGCCGCGTTCCTCGCACTCGGGGTCCTCGGTGTTCCACGGCTCCAGGACGCTCACCCAGGTGGCGTCCGAGCGGTCGAAGCGGCGGACGAGCTCCCGGCGGTCCGGATCGCGCAGCGCCCACCGGTCGAGCAGGAGCAGGCCGGGGGCGGCCGCCTCCCCCTCGATGATCGACTCGACCTCGTCGTCGAACTCGTGCACGGTCGGCTGGAACCCCAACTGCCGGGCCAGCCGCACCGCGTGCTGGGCGATCGGCGAGCCGGCCGGGCGATAGGGGTGCCAGTCGGTGCGCCGGGTGCCATAGAAGTCGGGATTGCGGTCGGGCGGCAACTCGCCCTGGTGGTAGGAGAGTACGGAGATCCGCAGCTGCTTGGTCGGCGCGCTCACGTTGAAGGCGCTGGGCAGCCCGTTGAAGTCCAGCCGCCGCCCGACCGGGATCACCGTCTCCTCCGCCACCTGCACGATCCGCGCCGCCAGCCGGTGCACGGCCAGCTCGTAGGCGGAGCGGAAGTAGGTGAGCTTCATCAGCGCGTACAGGCCCTCGGTGGCGTAGTCCGGCCCGAAACTGGCGTGGTTGAACTGGAGTTCACTGGCGACCTTGGGCAGCCGGTAGCGGCTCATCGGCGCCCACAGCACCGGCACGATGCCGCTGGTGCGCTCCGCGTCGATCGTCGCCGGGTACACCGGGCGGCGGGTGAAGGCGTGCCACTCCTGCCCGCACGGGACGCTGTTGAAGTACCGGGGCGAGTACAGCGGCACGAACACCCGGCACGTCGCCAGCTCCTCCGACAGCCGCTCCGCCCACAACTCCCCCTGGTGCATGGACTCGTCCATGAAACCGACCGGCACCCCGGCCGGGACCGTGGTCAGCTGCAGCACCGCCTCGCACAGGTCCCGGTACAGCTGGCGGACCCAGTGGTTCGGATCACCGGCGCCGCGCGTGCCGGCCTTCGGGGTGTGCGCGTAGGAGAGGAAGAAGTACGGCCGGGCATCATCCTCGTCCCAGCCACGGTCGTTCACACGCGCCTCCCCCGGGCCCGTCGGCAACCTGGTTCCCGCAGCCCCCGTGCGGCGGGGTCTCAGTGTAGGAACGACTGAGGACCCAAGGGAATAGCACAACGAGTCGCACGAATTGACATGACCGAAACGACACGGCTGTGCGCCCGCTTATCGTGGCTCCCGGGGCCTGCTCCAGCGCGCCCGACACGGAGTACAGGGAAGGTAGCCATGGACCACCTCAACTGGCAGAAGCCGAGCTTCAGCGGTGACCAGGCGGACTGCATCGAGATCGCCTCCGAGGGCGACTTCGTCTACCTCCGCGAGTCCGACAATCCCGGCCACATCGTCACCACCACCCGCACCAAGCTCAACGCCTGGCTCCTCGGCGCCAAGGCCGGCGAGTTCGACCACTTCATCGCCTGACCCGCACGGACTGGCGGCCTCGCGAGTCAGCAGGAGCCGCCGTGGCACCCGAAATGGCGCGGGCCCGCCTGGGGAAGGCGGGCCCGCGTGCCATGCATGGCACCTATGTCCGATCCCGTCGATCCCGAAGCCGCTCGGACCGGGCCTGACAGACACCGCCGACGGCGGCGGCCAGCAGGATCAGGACCAGCATGCCCGTCACGCCCGGCCCCGCCGGCGCTTGAACTCGCGCAGCAGAGCCAGCAGGTTGATCAAGGTGCTGGCCGGGATGTTGCCGATGGAGACCAGGGCGCTGCCGTTCAGATTGGTCTCGCCGGGCCGAGCGGACGGCCAGAGGAGGCCGAACTCGCGTCCCTCCGTGCGGAGATCGACGATCAGTTCGGTGATCTGCCGGCCGGTGAGCTGCCGCAGGGCCGGGTCGGCGGGGTGGATCGGGTGGTGGGCGATCACGCGGCGCCGTCCAGCTCGAACCAGACGCGCTTGCCGAGCTTCTGCGGCTCCGCACCCCAGCGGTGCATGAGCCCCTCCACCAGCATCAACCCCCGCCCGGACTGGGCGAACGGGTCGGGCTTCCGCTGCTCGGGCAGCACGGGACTGCGGTCCGCGACGGTGACGCGGAGCGTCCCGTGGACGACGGCGACCAGGACGACGGGCGCGGCGGTCAACCCGTGCCGCCAGGCGTTCACCACCAGCTCCACGAGCGCGAGTTCGGCGTCCCCGATGGAGGAGTCGGGGTACCCGGCGCGCGCCATGGTGTCGCGCAACGCCTCGCGAGAGACGGTGAGGGAGGGGGAGTTGAGGTTGGGGTCACACATGGGGAATCTCCCAGCGGTGCAGAGGGGCTACGCACAGACGCAACTGACGACCCGTCTGATGCGCGGTTGTGGTTGGACTGTAAGGGGACAAGGTCCAACGATGCAACACTAACTGTAATTTCCCCCGCACTGCGAGTAGCGTGAGCGCGCAAGGAGGCATGCCCGTGGGACTCAGGACCGAGATCAGTGAACGACAGCGCCGCTTCGGTGAGGAACTGCGCCGTCTACGCGACACCGCAGGCGTGTCGGCACCGGAGATCGGCGCACTGATGGGCATGAAGGGGCCAGCCGTCAGCCACACCGAGGCCGGGAGGCTGAGTCTCAACCTCGACCGCCTGCACATCTGGCTCGACGCCTGCCACGCCAACGATCCCGAGTACCGCGCTGCTCTTCTCGTCATAGGCCAGAGCAACGGCAAGGGCTGGTGGACCGACTACCGTGGCTACGTTCACCCCTCAGCACTCGATCTCGCCGAGTACGAGGCCGATGCGACCCGCTTGGAAAGCTACGAGACTCTTCTGATCCCAGGGCTGCTCCAGACCAAGGCCTACAGCGAGATCATCCTCGAATACGCCGAGAAGAAGGTCGAGTTTCGCCGCGCCCGCCAGGAGATCCTGAGCGTCGAGAGCGGAACACCCTTCCATGCCGTGATCCACGAGGCCGCGCTACACGCGATGTACGGCGGTCCAACCGTCATGCGCGACCAGCTGAACTACCTGATCGATGTCGGCAAGCTACCCCATGTGACCATCCAGATCCTGCCGTTCGGCTGCACAGTCTTCGCCTCGACCGACATCCCGTTCATGCTGCTACACGGTCAGCACCCGAAGCTGGACACCGTCTTGATGGAGCAGCCACACGGCGTCCCGTTCCTGGGCGATCCTGAAGCAGTATCGTCATACCGGCGGAAGTTCGAACGCCTCAGAGGCGCGGCGCTCCCACCCCTGAGCGCCTCTGCGCCCGGACCCTCCCCCGCCTATCGCGACTCATGGGGTTTGCTCCAGCACATTCGTTACGCAGTACAGGGAAGGTAGGCATGGAACGGCTCATCTGGCAGAAGTCCAGTTTCAGTTACGAGACCAACTGCGTCGAAATTGCATCCGCCGGCGACCTCGTCTACATCCGCGAGTCCGACGACCCCGCCCACATCGTCACCACCACCCGCGCCAAGCTCAACGCCTGGCTCCTCGGCGCCAAGGCCGGCGAGTTCGACCACTTCACCGCCTGACCCACACAGCGCCGAAGGGCGGGTCCCGCGAACTCGCGGGAGCCGCCCTTCCCCCAGGTACCGCCGTCACACTGTGGTAGGCATCGGGACGATCCAGAGCTCGGCCGGGCCGCTTATGATCACGGACTCCAGGCGGGCCGGCGTCGGGCTGGCCGGGTCCAGGGCGCTGCCGGGGTAGGCGCCGAAGAGGCCTTCCAGGGCCACTTCGGCCTCCAGCCGGGCCAGGGGTGCGCCGAGGCAGAAGTGTGGGCCGTAGCCGAAGGACAGGTGCTCCTTGTCGGGGCGGGTCGGGTCGAAGTCGTCCGGCCGGTCCGGGTGGACCTCCGGGTCCCGGCCGGCCGCGCCGAATCCGAGCAGGATCGGCTCGCCCTGGCGGATGACCACGCCGTCGCCGAGGTCGATGTCCTCCAGCGGGTAGCGGAGCGGGATGTGCATCACCGGGCTCTCGTGGCGCAGGGTCTCCTCGATGACGTCCTCCCACGCGAGGGTGCCCTCGCGGACCTGGGCCAGGTAGCGGGGGTGGGTGAGGAGCGCCTGGACGGCGCTGGTGATGAGGTTGACGGCGGTCTCGTACCCGGCGCCGAGCATCAGGAAGAGCTCGTCGCGGGACTCCTCCTCGGCGCGGCCCGTGTCGCCGCCGGTGCTGACGGCGGCCACGTCGCTGGCGAGGTCGGGGCCGGGGTCGCGCCGTTTGAGCTCCAGCAGTTCGACCAGCACCACGTTGATCTCCGCCCGCGCGACCGTCATCTGCTCGGTCGTCGCCGTCGTCGTCAGCAGGGTGTCCATCGACCGGCCGATCTGCGGCCGCATGTCGGCGGGTACGCCGAAGAGGTCGCAGATCACCGTCATGGTGAGCGGGAGCGAGAGGGCCCGGCGGATGTCCACGGCCTCGCCGGGGGCGAGGTCGCGGAACGCGCCGACCAGGGCGGCGGTCGTCGCCTCGATCCCGGGCCGCAGCGCGGACACCCGGCGGGGCGAGAACGAGGGCGCCATCCGTCGCCGTGCCGAGCGGTGTTCGTCGCCGTAGCGGTTGAAGAAGTTCTGCTGGAACGCGATCGGGCCCATCGGCCACCCCTCAGGCACCGCGGCCAGGCCGGGCCAGTGCTTGCGCGGGTCGCGGGAGACCCGCGGATCGCCGGTCAGGGCGCGGATCACCGAGCTACGGGTCACGGACCAGGCGACGATGCCGCCGGGGAGTTCGACCCGCACGGCGGGCCCGGCGGCGCGGAGCTCCGCGTTCTGCTGGTGCAGGGCCCGGCCGGTCATGTCCAGCACCGGGCAGCCGTTGTCGTCTGGAGCCATGGCATTGCTCCTCAGGATCTCTCGGGGGGCGCCCCCGGCAGTCCGTGTCCGGGGCCTGTGCTCCGTTCTAGAGCGGCACGGAGCGGTCGTCAACGGACCGCGACGGTGTTACCAGGATCATCCAGCCAGACGGACTGTGCACCGTCTACACCGACGGTCACGCCGAACCGGCCCAGGTCCGGCCTCCCCTCCTCCCCCCACCACCACCGGCGGGCGCCCACGATCTCGTCCCACAGCCGGCGGGGCCCGCATTGCTGAACAGCGTCCTCGCCGTTCCACCTGGCGTAGCGAACCGAGGCCCACGATCCGGCACCGTCGGACAGTTGCATGCGAAAGGTGCCGCTGGGGTCGGCCTCGTCCCAGACGTGTTCGTACCGGACACCGGGCACTCGCAGGCCGATGGCGAAGGCTGCGTGCACGTCCTCCAACGCCAACTCCGGGTCCATTGCGGAAGGGCCCTGCCGGTAGTGGTCCGGCGCATCAGACAGCGGGCCGGTCACGGCATGCGGGCGCTGGGCTCGCATCCACATGAAGCTGACGTTGCCGACGAACCGGCCGTGCGACGCCTGGCCCCTCTCGCCGACCACCAGGCGCAGGAGCCCGGCATTGGCGTAGGAGGTGCCCCACGGGGTGACGATGACACCGCCGGGGCGGGTCTGCTCGATCCATGCCCAGGGCACCCTGCGGACGGCTGCGGTCGAGTGGATGCGGTCATAGGGAGCGGCGTGGGGCCACCCGGCCAACCCATCGCCCACCACACGGTTCGGCGCGAATCCAGCGGCCCCCAACCTCAGCGCCGCCTCTGCCGCCAGAACCGGATCCACCTCGACAGTGGTCACCTGCTCGTCACCGAGTCGGGCGCACAGCAGGGCACTTGTCCAACCGGTTCCGGTACCGACGTCGAGCACGGCATGCCCGTCGCTCACCTCCAGGTGACGAAGCATGTCCGCCACCAGGGACGGCATGGAGGCCGACGACGTCGCGGTGCCGGGCCCGCCACCGATCCCGTCGTCCACCTGCGTGACGACCACAGCGTCGGCGTCGACCAGCGCCCACCAGCCGTCCGGGTCGTCGCCACGGCTGATCCGCCGGTAGCCGGTCGGAGCGCCGCCGTCCGGGGCCCACACCTTCTCCGGCACGAAGGCAGAGCGCGGGGCACGCTCGAACGCGCCCCGCCACTCCTCGCCCAGCCCGGCCATCAACTGTGCGAATTCCTCCATCAGTTGAAGCTCACTTCTTCGGCGGAGTGACGGGCTTGGTCCACTGGCCGTCCGACTCCTTCGGGGACTGCTTCTTGTCCCCGACCTCGCCGCCCTTGCCGTCTCCGTGCTCCCCCATGTCTGCGCTCCTTCCCGCCCGTCAGACCGGTCAGTCGGTGCCGGTGGCCACAGTGGCATCCAGCGACATCGACGGGCGAGAACACGCTAGGGGGATTCCTGCGAGAATTTCAACAATATTCCAGTGATCGACTAAAGATCTCCACGGAATATCGCAGACCACTCGTAGAGCTGCCGCCTTGCGCAATCCCCGAACAACGCATTCATCTCATAGCGGGAAAAAACTTCAATATGCTCGGAGATGTCCCTGGGGTCCCGGAAAACTATGCGCCCAGTAAATACCTCCACCGTGGCCAACCGCTCATCGTAAATCGTGAAAGTGTTCATCGGGCCCTGCGGCAGGACAACCCCGAACGGAATCACGCCGATTCGGATATTGGGCAGGCGGGAAAGTGCGGCCAGACGCTCGATCTGAACCGACATGGCCATCGGACCGACCACCGCCCACTTGACGGCCTGCTCAGTCAGAAGGAACGTGAACGACTTGGACGTGTCATAGAGGACCGCCTGCCGCTCCAACTTCCGAGCCACCGCTTTGCCGATATCGCCGGGCGAGTAGGCAAGACTGGCCCTGACGTACTCGGGCGTCGCCAGCAACCCCGTCACCATCGCCGGAAGGAAATACCGCAGGACGGAGGCGTCCTGCTCCAGCGCTGCGAGCTCCGCCTGCCGCTTCTCCAGCCCGACCCTCCAGGACGCCCGGACCTCCTGCCACTGCGTATGAGCAACCCGCGCGAGCGATGAGATTTCCTCGGCTATCTCCGACGGTACGCCAAGCGCGAAAAGAATTCGCTCGACCTCTACAAGGGTCGGCATCTTCTTCCCCGTCTCAATCTTGCTGATCGTGCTCTGTGTCATGGCACAACGCACAGCGAGCCGGGCCCCCGTAAGGCCGGCTCGCTTGCGCAGCTCTCGCAGCTTCTTCCCCAGCTCGGACTTGGACTGTCCGAGCCGTTCCGGATCCAGAGACACTCAGCCGCTTGCTCTCACGTACTCCGAGAAAGGAACGGACTCGGATACGGCCAAGCGCTTCCACTCGACGAATCGGCTCGGGTCGCCATCGAACACCTCGCGGCTGATCTGCGTCCCGTCCGGGCGGTAGTTCATCAGGACCACCCTGGACTCGTCGAACATCCAAAAATCCTGATCCGGTAGGCCCGGATTCTCGCGGCCGGTCAGGTCGAGAATCCGGATGTCCTCGCCGGCCGCGACGTTGTGGGCGTAGTGCGCGAACTCGAAGCGGAGATAGTCCGTCAGGGGTCGGGTGATCGCGTGGACGCGGCCGACGGTCCGACCGCTCTCACGGAAGCCCCTCACGCGCCTGGTCCAGGCCGCGGTGTCCTCCGCAGTGACCGGTCCACCCGCCAGGAAGCGCCGGATGGCGTCCTCTTCCTGCGGCATGGTGTAGACGGAACGGGTCTCCAGCCGCCAGGCATCGCTCGCCATGGCGTCGAAGTAGTCCCGCCAGTCCTTACCATCCAAGAGCACGGACGGCCTCCCTGAGAATGTGCTCGGGAATCTCCACCAGGCCCTCGCCTTCGGGCGCGGTGAAGCCGTCGAACAGGTCGCCCTGAACCACGAACGAGCCACGGTCGGTGGCGTACACGTTCGGGCAGTCATCCCCGCCGCACTCCCCCGAGCCGCTGCCGCTGCCGTTGCCGTTGCCCGTCAGCCGCGTAAGCACCGGTTTCCCTGCCATGCCAACCTCCCACCCGCCGAACCCTGCTGGACCTTGCAGATACGAAGCTAGGGACACCTTGCGGGAGTGTCCATGCCGACTCGGCGATATTCCCGTGTTCGACTAATGATCTTGCCTTGGAGCCACCCACCACGTTTCGATCGCCCGGGAAGTCGACCCCGTCGGCTTCCCGGGCGATCGCGACGAACAGCTCCGTCGCCACCGAACCTGCTGCGGGGGTTGCACAAGGAGTCGACTCCACCGACTTCTTACGCGGCACCGCACCCGCTGACCCGCATCCTGAGCGGCAGGCCTCACCATGCTGCCGCACTGCCGACACGTTCGACCATGTCCTCGCTGACGACTCCCGGTATGTTCCGGCAGCTCCTCAGAGCGAAGGCCCCAGGCAAGGCCCTTATCCCAGACCCGGAATATGCCTGATACTGCATGGACAGGCATCGAAGGCAGCCCTAGCGTCGTTGACGAGTTGGGAGGCATAGCGAGGTCAGCATGGCTGAGCCCCCGCAGCTACTGTCTCCTGCCAGCAAGTTCAACGGCCCACGCTGCGACGATGACGACTGCCCAACCGTGTACTCCACCGATCGCGGGACGTTCGCGGTCCAGAGCGACCACTTCACGGCCCTGAAGGCACCCATCGGGAGTCCGCCGTCGAGATTCCCCGACACGTTCTGAAGGAGGCCATCCGTGCTCTTGGATGGTGACCAGTGGCGCGCCCACTTCGACAGCTACCAGCACGAAGCGTTCCGGTTCGAGGCGCAGCCCGCCTACACCATGCCCAGGGAAGCAGAGAGCCTCGCCCGCTTCCTGCGCGGCGAGCCGAAGCCGATCGATCACAACGCGGCATGGCACCGGAGGGTGCACGGCTTCGTTTCCTCGGGACGGAAGATCGGCCGCGTCCGGGTGGTGCGCCACCCCCTCACGGACTACCAGCGGTACCAGTTCGCCTGGGGTATCCCTGGCAACATCGCCGCCGGAGAAGACATCCGGATCCTGGACACCACTGAAGGGAACTTCGGTATCCCCGACCAGGACTGGTGGCTGTTCGATGACACCTCGGCAGTCCACCTGAACTTCCAACCTGACGGCACCCAGATCAACCGGGAGCTGGTCAGCGGCGACATGCGCCGCCACCGCGAGTGGAAAAGAATCGCCCTGGCTCACTCCGTGCCGTTTTCCGAATACCTGAAGTCGGCCCCACCAGCTTCTTGCGCAACACCCCATCCGTCGGCCCGCGTCCCAGGTGTCCTGG
>NZ_JBHXTQ010000090.1:0-35061 GCF_042677305.1 Kitasatospora sp. NPDC127121
GACAGGGCGACCCTTGCCCTCCGCCCGCTCGGTGCCGCCGACCGGGCGGGCGACAAGGGTCGCCAGCCTGGAGCGCGAAGGGCCGGCTGCCGCCGGTCAGCCGGGCCCGGGTACGAGCGGGGGCCGTGCCGGTTCGGCCGGTCGCCGCGGATCCGCGCTGGCCGTTGCGGCCAAAATCCACTCCGGGAGTGCCGTGCGACTTCCTTCGCCGCTGGCGTATTTGCTACCGAGAGGAAGCCCTGACGTGTGGAATGCCCCGCGTCGGGGCCGCCTCTTGATTCTGTCGAACTACCAGTTTCTGCTGCCTAGTTGTTCAGATCGAACACTGCCGTGACCGGTGCGTGGTCGGACCAGCGCTCGGTGTGGGTGGCGGCCCGCTCGACGTAGGCCTCGACGGCCTTGGCGGCGAGGCCCGGGGTGGCGACCTGGAGGTCGATGCGCCAGCCGGAGTCGTTGTCGAAGGCGCGGCCGCGGTAGGACCACCAGGAGTAGGGGCCGGTGCGGTCGGGGTGGAGGGTGCGGACGACGTCGACGTAGCCGGCTTCGTCGTAGACGCGGGAGAGCCAGGCGCGTTCTTCGGGGAGGAAGCCGGCGGACTTCTGGTTGGCCTTCCAGTTCTTGAGGTCTTCGGGGCGGTGGGCGATGTTCCAGTCGCCGCAGACGACGACCTCGCGGCCGTCGGCGGCGGCGCGGGTGCGGAGGGCGGTGAGGTGGACGAGGAATTCCGCCATGAAGCGTTCCTTCTCGTCCTGGCGTTCGGTGCCGACCTCGCCGGAGGGGAGGTAGAGGCTGGCGACGGTCAGCCCCGGCAGGTCGATCTCGACGTACCTGCCCGTGTTGTCGAACTCCTCGGACCCGAATCCGATGACGGTCCGCTGCGGCTCCTGGCGGGACAGGACGGCGACGCCGGCCCGGCCCTTGGCGACGGAGGGGGCCCAGACCGCGTTCCAGCCGTCGAGGTCGCGCAGTTCGACGGGCAGTTGCTCCGGCTCGGAGCGCACCTCCTGGAGGCAGACCACGTCCGCCTCGGTGCCGGCCAGCCACTCGACGAAGCCCTTCTTGGCTGCCGCCCGGATTCCGTTCACGTTCACACTCGTCACCACGATCACTCGGGCAGCCTACCGAGTGCCGGGGCCTGCGCCGAAGCGTGACGCGCACCGGCTGTGGGATGACGTGAACGCGGCATGAATGTGTGCGACAGTCGCACCAAGCCGCGCCATTGGTCTTGACCATCTCCGGACGATGCCCCTAGGGTCGCTTACTGCAAAGACCTTTAATAAAGAAGGACGGATAAAAGCCCGCTCTCCCACCTGCCGCATCCGCGGACAGCGGGCTCGGGATCCGACCTCCTTACCGCAGGGTGGACAAGCAGGGTGGAGGACACGGTGGGGACGACTGGACAGCTTTCGGCGGTGCCGGAACCGAAGTACTGGCACCTGCGCACGGTGCTGCTGCGGGCCATCGACTCGGAGTTCTCCACCGGCCAGGTCCTGCCCAACGAGCGCGAGCTCTCCGCCCGCTTCGGGGTCGCCCGGGCGACCCTGCGGCAGGCCCTCGACCAGCTGGAGCTGGAGGGCCGCCTGGTGCGCCGCCGGGGGATCGGCACCCTGATCGCCGCCCCGCGGGTCGGCGTCCCGGTCAACCGGCAGGAGGAGGGCTGGCCCGGCGCCGGCCGCAACCACGCGTGGCGGACGGTCGACTGCACCACCGCCCCCGCCCCGGCGCAGCTGGCCAAGGGCCTCGGCATCGCCGAGGGCGCCACCGTGCACACCGTCCGCCGGGTTCGCCTGGTGGAGGGCCGGGCGGTGGCCACCGAGTCGCTGCACGTCCCGGCCGCCGCGCTGCCGCACCTGCCCGGCTTCCGGGCCGAGAGCGACCGGGCCCGCTCGGTGCTGCGCCAGCTGGAGCGGCTGGAGGTGGACGGCGAGTCCCGCGCGGTCGAGCTGGGTGTCGCCGAGGCCGCCGAGGGCGCCCTGCTGGAGCGCCCGCCCGGCTCGCCGGTGCTGGTGATGACCACCCAGTACGCGTCGGCCGGCCGCCTGGTGGCGCTCGCCGTCGCCACCTACCGGGCCGACACCTGCAAGCTGACCTTCGGCTCGACCGGGCTGGTCGAGGTCACCCCGGTCGGCGCTGCGGCCGAGGTCCGCACCGCCTCCTGAACCACTTTTCCGACACCCTCAGGCCGAGGCCTGGACGCCCGACCGGCGTCCGGGCCTCGGTCGTTGTGCGGGCGGATTTGTCCGGGCGGAGCTGAGTTCGGACCTCAGCCCGGGACCGGTCCCGGGCTGAGGTCCGGGCCCGTCAGGCGCGGCCGTTGCCGGTGGTCGGCGGGTCGACGGCGAACAGCTGGTCCTCGACGTGGTCGAGGGCGACGCGCAGCGCGCCCATCGCCACGACCTCGGAGCCGAGCGCGGCGAGCGCCACCTCGGGGGCGCGGAGGGTGAACTGGGCGAGGCGCTCGCGCAGCGGTTCCAGGACGCCGTCGAGGCCGGCCGCCCAGCCGCCGATCACGACGAGCTGCGGGTCGATGGCCAGGACGAGCGCGGCGACGCCCTGGACCAGGCGGGTGAGGAAGCGGTCCATGGCGACCTTCGCCACCTCGTCGCCCTCCCGCGCGAGCCGCAGGACGCGGGCGACGGCGGCCTCGTCGAGCGGGTTGAGCGGCTTGCCGGTGGTGGAGAGGAGGCGCTCGGGGGTGACCTCCTGGCCGAGCAGGTGAAGGGCGCCGATCTCGCCGGCCGCCCCGCCGTGGCCGCGGTGCAGCCTGCCGTTGATGAGGGAGCCGGCGCCGGGGCTGAGGCCGGCCATGACGAAGACGACGTCGCCGGCGCCGACCGCCGCGCCCTGCCAGTGTTCGGCGATGGCGGCGAGGTTGGCGTCGTTCTCGATCAGGACGGGGCAGCGGAAGGAGCGCCGCAGCCGGGCGCCGAGGTCGAGACCGGTCCAGCCGGGCATGGCGGTGCCGAGTTGGATGGTGCCGTCGCGGTCGACGATGCCGGGGGTGCCGATGCCGACGGCCCAGAGGTTGTCGCGGGAGATGCCGGCCTTGCGCAGGACCTCGGCGACGGCGGTGCGGACGGCGGCGAGCCGGTCCTCGGCGTCCAGGGTCTCGTCGACCGGCTTGAAGTGACTGCCCACCACCTCGCCGGTGAGGTCGGCGAGGATGACGCGGATGTCGTGCACGCCGACCTCGATGCCGAGGATGTGCCCGGCCTCGGCGCGGAAGCGGAACCAGCGGGCCGGTCGGCCGCGCCGGCCGGTGCCGGGCTGGCCGTCCTCCTTGGGCTGGTCGACCTCGGCGACCAGCCCGGTTTCGACCAGACCCTCGATGACGCCCTCGACGGTCGGGCGGGAGAGCCCGGTCTCGCCGACGAGCTGAGTGAGGGTCACGGAGTGGCCGGTCCGCAGCGCCCGAAGCGTGACCGCCGCGTTGATCCGCCGCAGCAGCGAGGAGTCTCCTCCGGTGAGCCGATCCGCCAATGCGATGCCCTTCGCCGTTCGCGCGACTGCCCTGGCGCGCGGTGTCGAGTGCGCGGTGCCCACCGAATGGCCCGCGGGGGGTGTGACACCCCCGGAACGCGGCACGGCGGCGCGGGGCCGCCTGCGCCAGGGCCGGAGGACAAGCGGAGCCTACCCGGGGGTGGGCCCGGTGGGCGAGAATCCTTGCAGCTCATCCAGGCTTCGGTATCGAAATGGTACGCATCGGGTGGTGGTGCACGACCCGGGCTTCACGGCCCGGCCACGGGCCGCCCGCCGCCGGGCCGCCGGGACCGTACCGACCAGCGGGAACGGGCGGAGAGCAGCGAGCCGAGGCTCAGCCGGGAGCCGGCCGACAGGGCGCTGAGCACGGAGCCGGCCGTCCCGAGGGACAGGACGCTGCCGGCGGACCCGACCGAGAGGACGCTGCCGGCCGACCCGATCGAGAGGACGGAGCCGGCCGAGCCGATCGACAGCACCGAGCCGACGGACCCGACGGAGGCGATCGAGGAGCGGGAGGCGATGGAGCAGACGGAGGCCAGGGATGACAAGGAGGCCAGGGAGGCCTTGGACCGGAGCGACCGCGGCCGCCGCTGGGGCTGGAAGGGGCGCAAGGGCGGCAAGCGCCGCAGGAACTGCACGGGGGAGTCGGGCACGGCCCGATGGTAGCGGCGGCTCAGGGCATCCGCGCCGCGAACAGCCGCTGCCCGAGCAGTCTCATCGGGTGCCCGTCCTCGGGCAGCGCGAGGACGGTCGGGCAGCCGGCGGCGGTGAGGGCGGCCCGCCAGCGCTCGGCGGGGAGCGCCGGGAAGGCGGGGAAGGCGGGGGCGGCGGAGACCGCGGCGGCATGGGAGGCAGGGGAGGCCGGGGAGTCGGCGCCGGCCTCGGCGTTCCCCGTGATCAGCAGGTCGAGCTGTTCGCCGGTGGGTGCGAGCAGCAGCAGCTGCCCGCCGGGCGCGAGCAGGTCGACCAGCTCCGGGACGGCGGTGTCCGGGTGGCCGGTCACGGTGGCGACGACGAGGTGGTAGCGGCCGCCGTCGGGCAGCTGGTGGTGGTCGGCGCCGGGGCGGGGCCGGGTGGCGAGGGCCCGGGTGACGGTGGAGTCGGCGTCGTCCTGGCCGAGTTCGAGGATGCGCAGCGGCTGAGGCCCGTCGTGGGTTTCGGCGAGGCCGCGGACCAGCGCGCCGAGGGCGGCGCCGAGGTAGCCGCGGGCGGCCGTCCAGCGGATCGGGGCGGCGGCCGGGCGGGGTGCCTCCTCGCCGGTGATCAGCCGGGGCAGCCGTAGTGCGCCGCGCCGGATCCGGTCCAGGGCGGCGACCGGGCCGAGCCCGTCGTTCCAGGTCTCGACGGCGGGCCGCCAGGCCTCCCGGACCTCGGCCGCGGTGAGTTCGGGTCGGCCGTAGTGGACGTCGTCGTGCCGGGTGATCAGGCCGTGTCGGGTGAGTGCGTCGAGCCAGCGGCCGACCCGGGGCCGCTGGGCGGGGGTGACGAGGGCGGCGGCGAGGATCTCGGCCTCGGTGTGTCCGCGCCCGGGGTCGGTGAGGACGCCGCTCTGCTGGAGGGTCAGCAGCAGTGCGGACAGGACGGCGTGGTCGAGGTGGGTGCCGAAGGCCTGGACCTGTTCGGCGGTGACGCCTATGGCGTGTTTCCAGGCGATGGCGTCGGCGGCGTCGGCGGCGGTGCGCAGTCGCCGGTCGGCGGCTTCGGCGTGGCTGTGCGGGGCGCGGACGTGGGCGAGGACGGCGCCGAGCGCGTCGACGGCGGCGTACACGTCGTCCTGCCGGGGTTCGGGGCCGACGTGCAGGACGAGCCGCAGGGCGCCGAGGTCGTGGTCGGCGAGGTCGGGGCGGCGGCTGAGGCGCCACAGCAGGGTGGAGGGGAGGCTGAGGTGGGTGGTGGCGCTGGCGGCGAGGTCGACGAGCTGCTGCTCGGGGTCCTGCCGGGGGTCGCCGCAGTGGACGGTGCCGCCGGCGAGCAGGGTGGCGAGGGCGAGTTCGACGGCGAGGTCGGTGGCGGGGTGGAGCACGGTGTGCCGGATGGGCGGCGGGCCGAGGACGCCTGCCCAGTGCCGCAGCCGCTGTTCGGCGGTGCGGGCGGCGGAGGGCGGCAGCGCGGCGTGGGCGGCGACGCGCTGGGCGAGGGCCCGGGGCAGGCCGCCCGGCGGGGAGACGCCGAGCAGCAGGCCTATGCCGCTGATCGCGCGCCCGTCGGCGACGACGGCGGGTCGGTCGCCGAGTTCGCGCAGCGCGCTGACCAGGGCGGGAGTCGTGGGCACGGTGATCACTCCGGGGTGCGGGGGAGAAACCGCACTACTGAACCACGCGGTCGGGCCGGGTGATGCCGTGCACGGGTCAAACTTCTGTAATGATTTTCATATCGGCCAGCCAAGGTGGGTGCCCGATCTCCACCCGAAGCGGTCGGAACTTCGCATTCCGGATCCGGTGTGCGACCCCTTGACAGCCGGTACGGGCGCTGGGTTACTTGGCGTGCGGGTCGTCCTGACCGAACGATCGGTCGGCGCACCCGTCCCGGCCGACCTGCGGAGGAGCGACGATGACCGGCAGCGCACCCGCCCCGAGCCCGTACGGCGAAGAGCCCGCCTGCGGTGAAGAGCCCGGCCGTGGCGAAAAGCCCGCCCGGCGCCTGGGTGAGCCGATCCCGCCCGCGCTGCTGGACGCCGGCGAGCGGATGGGCGTCGACGAGCTGCGCGCCCACCAGCTCACCCGCCTCCGGGCCACCCTGCGCCACGCGTACGACAACGTCGAGCTGTACCGCCGCAAGTTCGACGCGGCCGGCGTCGGCCCCGAGGACTGCCGCACCCTGGCCGACCTCGCCCGCTTCCCCTTCACCACCAAGGCCGACTTGCGCGAGGGCTACCCGTTCGGCATGTTCGCCGTCCCGATGGAGCAGGTCCGCCGGATCCACGCCTCCAGCGGCACCACCGGGCGCCCGGCCGTCGTCGGCTACACCGAGCACGACCTGTCGATGTGGGCCGACGTGGTCGCCCGGTCGATCCGCGCGGCCGGCGGCAGGCCCGGGCACAAGGTGCACATCGCGTACGGCTACGGGCTGTTCACCGGCGGGCTGGGCGCGCACTACGGCGCCGAGCGGGCCGGCTGCACCGTCATCCCGGCCTCCGGCGGCATGACGGCCCGGCAGGTGCAGCTGATCCAGGACTTCCGTCCCGAGATCATCATGGTCACCCCCTCCTACCTGCTCACCCTGCTCGACGAGTTCGAGAAGCAGGGCGTCGACCCGCGCAGCACCTCGCTGCGCATCGGCATCTTCGGCGCCGAGCCGTGGACGGAGGAAATGCGGCGCGAGATCGAGGACCGGCTCGACCTGCACGCCGTCGACATCTACGGCCTCTCCGAGGTGGTCGGCCCCGGCGTGGCGCAGGAGTGCGTGGAGACCAAGGACGGGCTGCACATCTGGGAGGACCACTTCTACCCGGAGATCGTGGACCCGTTCACCGACCAGGTGCTGCCCGACGGCGAGGGCGGCGAACTGGTCTTCACCTCGCTCACCAAGGAGGCGCTGCCGGTCATCCGCTACCGCACCCGCGACCTCAGCCGGCTGCTGCCCGGCACCGCGCGGCCGGCCTTCCGGCGGATGGAGAAGGTCACCGGGCGCAGCGACGACATGATCATCCTGCGCGGGGTGAACGTCTTCCCGACCCAGATCGAGGAGGTGCTGCTGCGGACCCCGGGCGTCGCGCCGCACTTCCAGCTGCGGCTCACCCGGCAGGGGCGGCTGGACCACATGACCGTCCGGGTCGAGGCGAGGCCGGACGCCCCGGCCGAGCAGCGGGCGGCGGCGCGGGAGGCGATCGTCCGGGCGGTGAAGGACGGGGTGGGCGTCACGGTCGCGGTCGAGGTGGTGGAGCCGTACGCGCTGGAGCGCTCGGTCGGGAAGATCCGGCGGGTGGTCGACGAGCGGGGGTGAGGCCGGAGGGGGCCCGCAGTCCTGGGGCCTGGGTGAGCGTGGGGCCCGGGGGCGTGGGGCCTGCGAGGCCGGAGGCGTAGGGCTGTCCGGGGGGTGATGCCCTACGCCTCCAGCGTCTACAACAATGTAGACGGTCAGGCGGCGGAGCGTCCAGCCGCCCTCCGCCGCCGGCGCGCCCGGGCCGCCAGGCCGAGGGCGGCCACCATCAGCACCGCCAGTGCCAGGCTCACCGGGCCGGTGCCCAGCCCGAGGCCGCCCCGGTCGGCGCCCACGCCCAGCCAGTCCGCGAACGAGGCACCCAGCGGCCGGGTCAGCACGTACGCCCACCAGAACCCGGCCACCGGGCCCACCCAGCGGGCCCGCGCCGCCACCGCCGGGACAGCGATCAGCACGGCGAAGCCCAGACCGGCCAGCAGGTACCCGGCGCGCAGCGTGGCCGCCGTCAGATCGCCCAGCGCCGTGCCCAGGGCGAAGGTCAGCAGCACCGCGGCCCAGTAGAACAGCTCCCGGCGCAGCCCGGTCACCCGGTCGATCGCCAGCGAGCCCTCCACCCGGTGCCAGAGCACGAACAGCGCGGCCAGCGCCACCGCCAGCCCGCCCGCCGACACCGCGTACGGCACGCCCAGCGCGACGTGCGCGACATCGGCGACCATCGTGCCGAACACGCTGACCAGCACCACCACCGCCCAGTACACCCCGGGCACGCAGCGGCGCAGCCGCAGCTGGACCAGCAGCGCCACGGCGAGCAACAGCCCGGCCGCCGCAACCGCCGGCACCGGGCCGACGGTGTGCGCCAGGAAGTCCGACAGGGTCTCGCCCATACCGGTGGTCAGCACCTTCACCAGCCAGAACCAGCCGTCCACCGCCGGGACCTTGCTCGCCCCCGCCGGGCCTCCCTCGGCAGGGGTGCCCCCGGCCAGGGCGTCCGGGCGGGCCGCGACCCGGGTCATCGTCGCGGCCCGGGCCGTCGTCGCGTGCCGGATCGTCGTCGTGTGCCGGGCCACGTCAGCGCCCGGACCCGTCGACGACCGTGTTCCCGGTCAGCTCACCGCTGGCGCCGTCCACGGTCACCAGGTGACGCACGCCGTCCGGGCCCACGACCACCACGGCCCAGGCGGCGGAGCCGCCCTGCTGGGCGACGCGCCGCAGCGACTCGGCCCGCCCGCCGGGGACGGCGCCCTGCGCCTTCTCCAGCGCGGTCGAGGCGGCGAGGGAGGGGAGCGGGGCGGGGGCGGTCCGGCCGCGCTTGGCGTGTCCCTCGCCTCGGTCGCTCCCGGCGCTCCCGGCGCTCCCGGCGCTCCTGGCGGTCCCGTCGGTCCCGTCGCTCCCGGCGGTCCCGTCGTGCGCGTTGCGGCCGCCGTTGCGGCCACCGTGCTCGTCGGACGAGCCGCCCTCGGCCCGGCTCAGCCCGCGGTGGTCCCCGCGCCCGTGCTCCTCGTGCGCGACCGCCAGCGCCACCAGCCCGCCCGCGCCGATCAGCGCGACGGCGGCCACCCCGGCGGCGATCCGGCGCTCCCGTCCGCCCGCCCAACCGCGCAGCCGCGCCGCCCGGGGCCGCTTCGACTGCGGCTGCGAAGCCTGCTCCGGGCCCGCCGGGTCCGCCGGGCCTTCCGGGTTCTCCGGGAGCGGGGTGGTGGACGACGTGGCATCGCTCATCGGGCGTTCTCCTTGCCTTGGCTGCTCAGCGCGCCCGGATCCCCCCGGGCGCGCCCGGCGATCATGGCGGACCGTTCCTGAACCCCCGCTTAAGCCGCCGACGGACCGCGCGGAACCACCTGGCACCCTGAACGGATGCACATACTCGTCGTCGAGGACGAACGCCGGATGGCCACCGCGCTGCGCCGCGGCCTGGAGGCCGACGGCCACACCGTCGACACCGCCCACAACGGGCCCGAAGGCCTCGCCCTCGCCGACCGCCACCCCTACGACGTGATCGTCCTCGACATCATGCTGCCCGGCCTCAACGGCTACCGGGTCTGCGCCCGGCTGCGCGCGAGCGGCTGCCGGGCCGGGATCCTGATGCTCACCGCCAAGGACGGCGAATGGGACGAGGCGGAGGCCCTGGACACCGGCGCCGACGACTACCTGTCCAAGCCGTTCTCCTTCGTCGTGCTGCTCGCCCGGCTGCGCGCCCTGCACCGCCGGGTCGACCAGCGGCGCCCGCGCCTGCACACCCTCGGCGACCTGGTCCTCGACGCCAACGCCCGCACCTGCGTCCGGGCCGGCCACCCCACCCAGCTGACCGCCCGTGAGTTCGCAATCCTGGAGTACCTGGCCGCACGCGCCGGGACGGTGGTCTCCAAGCGGGAGATCCTCGACCACGTCTGGGACGCCGACCACGACGCCGACCCGAGCATCGTCGAGGTCCACATCCACGCCCTGCGGCGCAAGATCGACGCCCCGTTCGGCCGCGCCGCCCTCCAGACCATGCGCGGCGCCGGCTACCGGCTCGCCCCCGACGGCGGCTGAGATGCGCCCGCGCCTGTGCCCGCGCCGCCTCCTCACCCCGCCGCGCCGCCCCGGGCTCCCGCGCCCGCTGCGCCGCTTCGTCCCCCGGTCCGTGCGCGCCCGGGCCACCGCCGCCGCCGGTACGGTGCTCGCCGCGGCCCTGGCCCTGGCCGGCGCCGGCCTGCTGACCGCCCTGCACGCCGACCTGGTCGCCTCCGCCGCCTCCGCCACCCGGCAGCAGGCCGAGTCCGTCGCCCAACTCGCCGTACAGGGGCGGCTGACGCCCGTCCTGCACGCCGGCCACGGCACCGACTTCCTCCAGGCCGTCGACGCCCATGGCACCGTCCTCGCCGCCAGCCCCAACCTGGCCGGCCGGACCGCCCTCACCGCCGCCCACCGCACCGGCTCGCGCACCACCGACGACGTCGACCCGCTGTACGACCACCACCGCCAGCGGCTCACCGCCGTCACCGCCGACACCCCGGGCGGGCCGGTCACCGTCTACGCGGGCGCCTCGCTGCGCGCCGCCGACGAGGCCCTCGACACCACCCAGGCCGCGCTCGCCGTCGCCTGCCCGCTGCTGCTGCTCATCGGCGTGGTCGTCACCTGGAGGGTGACCGGGCACGCGCTACGGCCGGTGGAGGCCATCCGCGCCGAGGTCGACGCGATCACCGGGCGGGACCTGCACCGGCGCGTCCCCGAGCCCGGAACCGCCGACGAGATCGCCCGCCTGGCCGCCACCATGAACGCGATGCTCGACCGGCTGGAGGCCTCCGGACGGCGCCAGCGGCAGTTCATCGCCGACGCCTCGCACGAACTGCGCAGCCCGCTCGCGGTGCTGCGCACCCAGTTGGAGGTCGCCGACACCCACCCCGACCCGGCCGTCCGGGCCGAACTGGTGCACGGCGCGCTCCAGGACACCGACCGGCTGCAGAGCCTCGCCACCGACCTGCTGCTGCTCGCCCGGCTCGACGCGGGCGGCGGCGCCGAGGACCGGCCCCGGCAGCGGATCGACCTCACCGGGCTGGTCGCCGCCACCGTGCTCGGCCGCCCGGCCGGCCCGCACCGGCGCACCACCGACCTGGCCCCCGTGGTGGCCGTCGAAGGCATCCCGCTCTGGCTCGGCCGGCTGCTCACCAACCTGCTCGACAACGCCGACCGGCACGCGGCGGGCGCCGTCCACGTCCGGCTCGCCGCCGACCGCGCCCGGGGCCTGGCCGTCCTGGACGTCGAGGACGATGGCCCGGGCATCCCGCCCGCCGACCGTGAGCGCGTCTTCGAACGCTTCACCCGCCTCGACGACGCCCGCAGCCGCGACGAGGGCGGCAGCGGCCTGGGCCTGCCGATCGCCCGCGACATCGCCCGCCACCACGGTGGCACCCTGGCCGTCACCCCGACGCCGTCCGGGGCCCGGCTCACGGCGACCCTCCCGTTGGCCGCCGTCCCGTCGGCCCCCGCCCCACTGGCCCCCGCCCCGGGGCCTGCCGTCCCGCCAGCCTCCGCCTCGCGGACGCCTTTTGACGGACACCCGCCGACGGTGGCTTGAGACCCATTCGGCGCACCGGGATCGTGGTCGCGGCCGAAGGTTCCCAGACTCGAACGAAAGAGGGGTGGACCCAACCAATCGGAAAGGCATCCTCATGAGCATCGGGCTGCGCCGCGTCCTCGCGGTGACCGCAGCGATTTCCCTCGGCCTGGGCGCGGCGTCCTGCGACAGCGCGTCGCAGTCGTCCAGCGGCGGCTCCGGCGGCGGCCCGGCTCCCCTCCCGGCCGCGGCCGGGAGGGGAGCCGGGCGGATAGCCCTGCTGCTGCCGGAGGCCAGGACGACTCGCTACGAGCAGTTCGACCGGCCGCTGATCGAGAAGAAGATCAAGGAGCTGGCGCCGGACGCGCAGATCGACTACTACAACGCCGGCCAGGACGCCGCCGTCCAGCAGACCCAGATCGACGCCGCCGTGAAGAAGGGCGCCAAGGTACTGATCCTGGACGCGGTGGACGCCGAGTCGATCCAGGCGTCGATCCAGAAGGCGCACGACGCGGGCGTCAGGGTGGTCGCCTACGACCGCCTCGCCCAGGGCCCGGTCGACGCCTACGTGTCCTTCGACAACCGCAAGGTCGGCGAACTGCGGAGCCAGGCCGCGGCGGCGGTGGTAGGCGGCACGGCGGACGTCGGCGAGACGATCACGACCAACGGCTCGCCCACTGACCCCAACGCGGCCGACCCCAACGCGGCCGATCCCAGCGCGGCCGACCCCAGCGCTGCCGTACCCAGCGCGGTCGGATCCAACGCGTCCGATTCCGAGGCGTCCGGCCTGAGTGTCCCGCTGACCGGCCAGGACTTCCAACTCGACGGCGTGCAGAGGATCCTGGCAGGCACCCAGGCCATGTCGGTCTACAAGCCCCTCAAGTCGGAGGCCGACGTGGCCGCGCAGCTGGCCGTCGACCTGGCCTACGGCCAGGAAATCGGCGGCGCCCTCGTGCCGACCACGGTGACCAGCGGCAGCAGCGACAAGGTGCCGACCGGCCTGATCGCCCCGGTCGCGCTCACCAAGGACAACGTCAAGGCCACCGTGGTCGCCGACGGCCTCTTCACCGTCGCCCAGATCTGCACGCCGGACTATGTCGCCGCCTGCTCCGCGGCTGGCCTCCAGTAGCCGCGGCGGGCGCCGGCTCGCTCGCCCGGCGCGTCCGGACGGCGGCCGGGCGGGCGTGAGCACCCCCGCGCGGGCCCTATGCTGCGGAGATGCCGAGTGAGCTGCGCACTCTCAAGCCGGAGGCCGATCAACCGGAGAGCCGCCCGTCGGAGGCCGATCAACCGGAGACCCATCAGTCGGAGGCCGACCTCGCCTTCATCCGGCGCGAGACCGAGCTGAAGCCCGTCCCGTTCGTCCCCGAGGTCGGCCTGCACATGGCCGAGGACGCGATCACCCTGTGGGAGACCACCGAGCGGGCGCGAGGGGAGGTCGGACTGCCGCCGCCGTTCTGGGCGTTCGCCTGGGCGGGCGGGGTGGCCGTCGCCCGCCACGTGCTGGACCACCCCGAGCTGGTGGCCGGGCGGGCGGTGCTCGACGTGGCCGCCGGGGGCGGGGTGGTCGCCGTCGCGGCCGCGCTGAGCGGCGCCGCGTCCGTGCGCGCCGCCGAGATCGACGCCTACGCGGTGGCCGCCATCGGCCTCAACGCCGAGGCCAACGGCGTGCGCGTGGAGGCCGCCCTGGTGGACCTGGTGGACGGCGACGGCGCCCCGGCCGACGTGGTGCTCGCCGGTGACGTCTTCTACGAACGGGCCATGGCCGCCCGTTTCCTGCCCTTCCTGGAACGGGCCGCCGCGCGCGGCGCCACCGTCATCGTCGGCGACCCCGGCCGGGCCTACCTGCCCCGGGAGCGGTTCACCGCGCTCGCCGCCTACCAGGTGCCGGTCGTCGCCGACCTGGAGGACACCGCCGTCAAGACCACCACGGTGTGGCGGCTGGGCTGACGGCCCGTCCGTCCAGGCTGCGGAATTCCCGGCCGCCGGGCGGAACCGCCTGCTAGACAGGCCGCCATGACCGACGAGATCGCCCTGCGGACCGCCACCCCCGACGAGATCCCCGCCCTGCTCGCCCTCTGGGCCAGGGCGGCGAAGGGCGCCAGCATCACGGACGACGCCCCGGGCGTGGCCGCGCTGCTCGCCCAGGACCCGGAGTGCCTGATCGTCGCGACCCCGGCGGGCGACCCGGCCGCCGTCCTCGGCACCGTGATCGCCGGCTGGGACGGCTGGCGCTGCCACCTCTACCGGCTCGCCGTCGACCCCGACCACCGCCGCCGGGGCATCGGCGCCGCCCTGCTCGCCGCCGCCGAGGAGCGCTTCGCCGCGCTCGGCGGCCGCCGCGCGGACGCCATGGTGCTGGACGACAACGCCCTCGGCCACCGCACCTGGGAGGCCGCCGGCTACCGCCCCGAACCGCAGTGGAGCCGCTGGGTCAAGCCGCTGACCGCCTGACCCCGCCCCCGTCCGGACGGGCGCCGAGCGCTGGCGGCCGTGCCCGGAGCGTGGTCCGCTGGGGCCGATGCGTGTGCGAACGACCATGTTCCGGCACGCCACCCAGCCCACCCCGCGAAGCCCGGACAAGGACTGCCATGATCGACGACACCCGCACCCTCGCCTCCCCCGAGACGGCTGCCGAACTGCTCACCCGGATGCCCGACCTGGAACAGGCCCTCGCCTACTTCCACCAGCACGTGGCGTCCCCCAAGGCGGTCAACCTGTCCGTCGCCGAGAACGTCCTGCTCTACCACCACTCGATGAAGAAGAAGGTCTTCGACAACATCCAGCTGATCCCCGAGCGGTACATCCAGTACATCGACTCGGCCGGGACCTTGGAGGTGCGCCGACCGGTCGCCAAGCTGCTCACCCTGGCGCTCGGCGCCGAGGTCGACGAGGGCGACGTGTTCGGCGTGGCCGGGGTCTCCTCCGCGCTGGAGTGCATCGCCTTCGCGCTCAAGGGCGCCGACCCGGTCGGCCCGCCGCTCAAGGACGGCGACGAGGTGCTGATCCCCGCGCCGTACTGGCAGGGCTTCAACTGGTCCTTCCAGGAGCGGCCCAGGCTCAAGTGCGTCCCGGTGAACCTGCCGACCACGGGGGAGGACCGGTACCGGCTCACTCTGCCCCTGCTCAAGAAGGCCTACGAGGACCGGAAGGCGGCCGGCCGCACGCCGCGCCTGCTCGTCCTCACCAACCCGCACAACCCGCTGGGCGTGAACTACTCGCGGGCCCTGCTGGACGAGATCTACGGGTGGGCGCTCACGGACACCGACCTGCACATCATCTCGGACGAGATCTACTGTCACTCCCAACTCGACAGCAGCACAACGAAGTTCACCAGCGCGCTGGCCCTGAAAGCGTACCGGGAGCAGCCCGACCGGATCCACGTGGTCTGGGGCTTCGCCAAGGACTTCGGCCTGTCCGGCTTCCGTACCGGCTTCGTGATCTCCCGGAACCCCGCCGTGCGCAACACCATGCTCGGCAACAACGACCCGGCCGAGCCCACCCACCCGCTGCCCTGGTTCAGCCCCTTCGACTCGCTGAAGACCTACGTCATCCAGGACCTGCTGAGCGCCTCCGCCAACGGCCCGGGCGGCGAGCTCTACACCACCTACGCGATGCGGGAGTACCGCACGCTGCTCAAGACGAGTTTCGACAAGGTCAAGGCCGCCCTGGACGCCGCCAGGATCGACTACGTGCACCGGCCCGGCGACAACGCCGCCCAGTTCTTCTGGCTCGACCTCACCAAGTACCTCGGCAAGCACCCCGTCCACGGTCACGAGGAGGTGGCCGGGCTGCCGCTCGCCCGGTCGAGCGGACTCGACCCGAAGGAGGAGCGGCTGTTCAGGTACCTCATGGCCGAGCCCACCGAGGTCACCCTGCTGCCCGGCGGCACCATGCACAACCCGGCACCCGGCTTCTTCCGCCTCTGCTTCACCGCCCGCCAGCCCGAGGACGTCGTCGCCGCCTCCCGGGGGGGGGGCCGGGCGGGGGTTAATTTTATGTCGCGGCTCGGGGCGGCCCCCGGGGCGTCCCGGGGGCCCCCACAGCGGTGTCGCGGCTCAGCCGCGCAGTTCGGCGAGCCAGGCCTCGACCTCGGTGGAGGTGCGGGGGAGGGCGGCCGAGAGGTTCTCGTTGCCGTCCTCGGTGACCAGGATGTCATCCTCGATCCGGACGCCGATGCCGTGGTACTCCTCGGGCACCGTCAGGTCGTTCTCCTGGAAGTAGATGCCCGGCTCGACGGTGAGCACCATGCCCGGCTTCAGCGGGCCGTCGACGTGCTCCTCGGTGCGCGAGTGGGCGCAGTCGTGGACGTCGAGGCCGAGCATGTGGCCGGTGCCGGCCAGGGTGAAGCGGCGGTGCAGGCCCAGCTCGTACACCTTGTCGGCGGTGAGGTCGCCGAACAGGCCCCAGGAGGTGAGGTGTTCGGCGAGCTCGCGCTGGGCGGCGTGGTGGAAGTCGCGGAAGTCGGCGCCGGGCTTCACCGCGGCGATGCCGGCCTCCTGCGCCGCGAACACCGCGTCGTAGACCTTGCGTTGCAGGTCGGTGAAGCGGCCGCTGACCGGGAGGGTGCGGGTGACGTCGGCGGTGTACAGGCGGTTGGTCTCCACGCCGGCGTCGAGCAGCAGGAGGTCGCCGGGCTTGGCGTGGCCGTTGTTGCGCACCCAGTGCAGGGTGGTGGCGTGCGGGCCGGCCGCGGCGATGCTGCCGTAGCCGATGTCGTTGCCCTCGATCCGGGCGCGGACGAAGAAGGTGCCCTCGATCAGCCGCTCGGGGGTCTCGGTGTCGGTGCCGAGGATCCGCACCACGTCCTCGAAGCCGCGGGCGGTGGCCTCGCAGGCGAAGCGCAGCTCGGCGATCTCGAACTCGTCCTTGACCAGGCGCTGGCCGGACAGGAAGACCTCGAACTCCGCGTCCCGCTCGGCGACGGCCCGGCCCTGGAGGGACTGCTCCACGCCCACGTCGTGGCGGCGCAGCACGCGCACCGGGCCGGTGGCGGCGCCCAGGTCCGCCCGGACGGTGCGGACGTCCCGGCAGGGCAGGCCGAGCAGCTGCTCGTTCTCGGTCAGGCTGTTGCGGCGGCCGTCCCACAGCTCGCCGTGGTTGTCCAGCCAGAACTCGCCGTTGTCGGTCCGGGAGCGGTCGCGCAGGTAGAGCACGGCCCGGTGGCCGGTGTCGCCGGTCGGCTCCAGGACCAGCACGGCGTCCTGGGACTGGTCGCCGGTCAGGTAGACGTAGTCGGAGGACGGGCGGAACGGGTAGTCGGTGTCGTTGGCCCGCACCTTCGGGTTGCCGGACGGGACCACCAGGCGCTCGCCGGGGAAGGCCGCGGACAGCTCGGCGCGGCGGCGGGCGGTGTGCGCGGCCTGCGGGATCGGCTCCAGGGCGAGGCGCTCGGTGTCGGCCCAGCCCTGCTTCATGTTCTCGGCGAGCTCGTCCGTGACGCCGCGGGTGAGGCCGTTCTTGCGGTACTTGATGGTCTCGGCGGGTTCGGTCACAGCAGACTCTCCAGGTGAGGGTGGTGGATGCGAGGTGCTTCGCTACGCTGACCTGCCCGGTACGTAACAAGCGTTATGTACGGTATATCGAGCAGGGTTCGAAGAGAAGGGGCCAAGACCTCGCGGAACCGGCCGACTGTCCTGGCGGCCAGGCTTTCCACCTGCGCAACGACGACGCCACCCCGGCGGCCTGGATCTCAGACAGTGCCGAAGTCGCCGGACTTGACGCCGGTGATGAAGGACCGCCAGGCGTCGGCGCCGAAGGCGAGTCGAGGGCCCTCGGGGTCCTTGCTGTCGCGGACGGGGAGGATGCCGGGGAGCCCGGGTGCGACCTCGATGCATTGGCCGCCGCCGTTGCTGTACGAGGACTTCAGCCAGGAGGTGGGCTTGACCGTCGCGATGGGGAACATGGCGTGGAACTCCTTGAGACGGGTGCGGATGAGGGCCAACGAGTTTTCGCATGAGAGGGCTTGGGCCTGGAGCCAATGGTAAGTCTCTACGAGGGAGCGGATCTTGTCCTCGTCCTCGCGCTCGACGTAGCCCCGTTGGATGGTTTCGAGGTAGGCCATCCACTTCTTGTCCGTGCTGGTCAGCAGGGTGAACGGCATGGTCGCCGGGAGGGCTTCGCCAAGAGTGGACGGCGCGATCTGCAGCATGACGTGCGGAAGGCCGGCCACGCTCTCAAGTCGGCGAAGCTGCTCGGCCATGACGAAGGGGCCGCCAACGGTTCGCAGGCAGCTCTCGTCCAGGACGATGTGGATGGAGGGAGACGGTTCGCGGTACAGCAAGGCCTGCCGCGCCATGCGGACATTCAGGCGTTCGATGGCTTTGTCCTCGGGGATCTCACCTCGTTGGGCTGCGGCGTTGATGAGCGCCGATGCGTAGCCCCGCGTCTGGAGCAGTCCCGGGATGACGTTCAGCTCGAAGATCTTGAAGGCGGTGGCCTTGGCTTCGTGCTCGGTGTAGGAGACGAATCCACCGATCAGAGTGCTGTTCTTCGCGCTCCAGTACAGGAGCTCAAGCGCCTCGCAGGTGTCGAGTTCCTTGTCGCATCGCCGGACGAGGTTCAGCGGCGCGGGACGGTCTCCGTTCTCGATCATGGAGATGAGCGAATCGCTGTAGTTGGTCCGCCGCCCGAGCTCGATCTGAGTGAGCCCTCTCGCCTTGCGGAAGCGCCGGAGCTGAACGCCGATGGCTGCGTTCGGAGATGCGGTCGGGTCTACTTCCCGCTGAGGCATGGCAACCACCCATTTCCACAGTGCTCGCTGTCAAAGTGAAGCTCTTCCGATGCTAGCCGCGATTGGCCACTCTTGGTGAGGAGTTAGCAACAGAGAGGAGTTATTCCGTGGATATGACGAACGTTCAATCCGGCGAAAGCATCGTCCTGCGGCGGAACTTTCCGCCCTGTCGGTGCCCGCAGTGCGGCGATTCCGTTCCCGAGGCGCGGATGGGCAGTGGCGCCATCGTCCCGGCGGCGCCGCCCGTGCGACGGGTGGCGCCGCCGTCCGAGCCCTACCGGCCGACCGTTGTCGGCGAGCGGGTCTACGACGTCCGCTCCGGGCGCTGGGCCGTCTTCATGGGGTGGCAGCACGGGCTGGCCTTCCTCCGGCCCGTCGGAGGTGGCGTGGAGTGGGACACCGAAGCGCGTTGGATCGCGAACAGCGAAGAGCGCGATGCCTCATGAGCAGCATGATCGACAAGGTCACGGCCGAGGACCGTCGCGTCGCGGCCGACATCCTCGACGACCTCCAGGCCGTCCTGCGCGCCGCCGAGGTCAAACTGCCCTCCCTCGGTATCGACTGGCTCTCGGCCAAAGCCACCGGAGTCATCCTGATCGACCTCGGGGCCGCCCGGCCGGACGTCATCGAGCGGCTGGTCGTCGTCCTCCGCAGGGGAATGCGACCGTAATCGCCTCCGGTGCCATCGCCATCGGGAGTTTCGCGCTCGCGGGTGTGGTTTTTCTCGCGATTCCTGAGTGTGTTCCCACTGAGGCGAGTGCATTGGTGTGCGTTCTCGTCTTCATCGCCTCCTCGACGGGTGGATTCGCGCTCGCCGCGGGGTGGATGAGGGTGCAGACATGACGGCGCGGGCTTCGAGGGGTCTCGAAGCCCGCGCCGAAGCTGCGGTGTCAGGCGCCGTTCAGGGCGTAGGTGCGGAAGGTGGCCAGCAGGGGGAGGACTTCGGTCTGGCTCGGGTCCTCGGTCACGGCGCGCATGGAGTCGATCACCGCGTGGGCGATGGCCTTGGTCACCGCCAGGTCGTCCCGGGGTGCGAGGGTGCCCCAGGTCTTCAGTGTCTGGGTGAGCAGGGCGCTCATCCGGGCGCCGATGTTGGAGCTCACCGCGTCGGAGAGTTCGGCGAGCTCCTCGTCGCTCATGGTGGACCGCAGGCCGAAGGCCAGGGCCATCAGGGTGTCCATCGCGTGCTCGCCGTACGCGGCGACCAGCGCCGGGAGCGACCGCTCGTCCGCACCGCCCGCGGCGAGGGCGGACAGCGCCTCGTCGTCGTCCTTCCACGCAGCCTCCAGGGCGGCCAGGGCCCGAAGAGACTCGTCTACCGTCATCCCGTCTGTCATAGGAGGAACGGTATTGAGCCCGTAGCGTCCGAACCCAGGGTTCGGGCGCCGGAATCACACCTTCGAGCGAAGCCGGGCCTATTCGGGCCGGTGGGAGTGCGCGAAGTGCTCCGCGTTCCAGGTGCCGCCCAGCTGGGGGGAGAGCGAGGCGAGGGCGAGGGCGGCGAAGTCCTCGGCGGCTGCGGCGCGTTCCGGCAGGGCGCCGAGCAGCGGGGCGCCGGCCGAGCGCGGCAGGTCGGCGAGGTTGCACCGTTCGGCGAGCCCGGGGGCGGCCGGCCAGGAGCCGACGAGCACGCCCGCCAGCGGCAGCCGGCGGGCGGCCAGGGCCTCCGCCGAGAGTGCGACGATGTTCAGCGTGCCCAGTCCGGCGGAGGCGACGAGCAGGACCTCGGCCGGCAGCCCGGCGTCCAGGACGGCCCGCGCCTGGTCGGCCAGGGTGCGGCCCTCGTCGTCGTAGCGGACGAGCAGCCCGCCCGCGCCCTCGACCAGCACCAGGTCGTGCCCGGCGGCCAGTTCGGCGACGGCGTCGGCCACCTCGGCGGGGGAGAGGAAGGGCATCCCGGCCCGCCGGGCGGCGGTGTCGGGCGCCAGCGGCTCCGGGTAGCGCACGAGTTCACGGATCGTCAGGTCACCGGCCAGGCGCCGGACTTCATCGGCGTCGCCGGGTTCGCCGGGGGCGATCCCGGTCTGCCCGGGCTTGAGCACCGCGACCCGCAGGCCGGCCTGCAGCGCGGCCGAGGCGACCGCCGCCGTGGCGACCGTCTTGCCGACCTCGGTGTTGGTGCCCGTCATGAACAGGATCCGCGCGCTCATCCGGCCACCGCCGCAGCGGTCACGGCGTCGGCGATGCGTGCCACGTCCTCGTCCTCCGTCACGTAGGGGGGCATGGTGTAGATCAGGTCCCGGAAGGGGCGCAGCCAGACGCTGGCCCGGGCGGCCGCCTCGGTGGCCGCCGGGACGTTCACCGGGTGGTCCAGCTGGACGACGCCGATGGCGCCCTGGACCCGGACGTCCCGGACGCCCGGGAGGTCGGCGGCGGCCGCGAGCCCGTCGGCGAGTCCGGCCTCGATGCGCTTGATCCCGACCGCCCAGTCCTGGCCGAGTAGCACTTCCAGCGAGGCGTTGGCGGCCGCGCAGGCCAGCGGGTTGCCCATGAAGGTCGGCCCGTGCGCGAGCACCGGCATCTCGCCGCGGCTGATGCCGTCGGCGATCTCGCCGGTGCACAGCGCGGCGGCGAGGGTCAGGTAGCCGCCGGTGAGCGCCTTGCCCAGGCACATCACGTCCGGCGAGACGCCCGCGTGGTCGGCGGCGAACAGTGCGCCGCTGCGGCCGAATCCGGTGGCGATCTCGTCGAAGACGAGCAGCACCCCGTACCGGTCGCAGAGTTCGCGCAGCATCCGCAGGTAGGCGGGGGAGTGGAACTGCATCCCGCCGGCGCCCTGCACCACCGGTTCGACGATGACGGCGGCCAGCTCGTCGGCGTGCCGGGCCATCAGCTCCTCGAACTCGGCCGCGTACCCGGCGTCGAGCGGGGCGTCGAACCCGGCCGGTGGCTGCGGGGCGAACAGCTGCCCGGGCAGCACCCCGCCCCACAGGTGGTGCATGCCGCCGTCCGGATCGCAGACGGACATCGGGTGGAAGGTGTCGCCGTGGTACCCGCCGCGCCAGGTCAGCAGCCGGCGCTTGGCCGGGCGGCCGGTGGACTGCCAGTACTGGAGGCACATCTTCAGCGCGACCTCGACGGCCACCGAGCCCGAGTCGGTGAGGAAGACGTGTTGCAGCGGTTCGGGCGTGATCTCGACCAGCGTCGCCGCCAGCCGGACGGCGGGCTCGTGGGTGAGCCCGCCGAACATGACGTGGCTCATCCGCCCCAGCTGCTCGCGCACGGCCTCGTCCAGCACCGGGTGCCGGTAGCCGTGGATGGCCGCCCACCAGGACGACATCCCGTCGACGAGCTCGCGCTGCCCGCCCGCGACGGGCTCGGCGAGGCGCAGCCGGACCCCCGAGGCGGATTCGACCACGTACGGGGTGGCGGTGCCGGGCATCGGCCCGTACGGGTGCCAGACGTGGGCGCGGTCGAGGGTGAGCAGCGTGTCCGCGGACAGCTGGGGCATGATGCGTCAGTCTCCAGAACTATCAGGCATTGGGCGCGAGTTCGGTGCCGGCGCCGCGCAGCCGGACCTTGACGAGGTCGCTGCGCAGCTCCCCGTCCGAGGCGTCCGAGGCGTCGGCGGCGTCGGCGGCGTCGACCGCGACGGGGGCGTCGGCCGGCGCGTGCGCGTGCCCGCCGCACGGGCCGCAGCCGCCGCCGCTGCCGCAGGCCGAGGCCGCGGTGCCGCAGGAGGAGGCCGCCGCGACGTCCGCGCGGTGGCGGGGCAGGGTGGCCTCACCGGCGCCCTCGACCTCGAACCCGGCGTCCTTGATCATGTCGAGGTCGGTCTGCCCGGCCTGGCCCTCGCTGGTCAGGTAGTCGCCGAGGAAGATCGAGTTGGCGACGTGCAGCCCGAGCGGCTGCATCGAGCGCAGGTGCACTTCGCGGCCGCCGGCGATCCGCACCTCGGTGTCCGGGTTGACGAAGCGGACCATCGCCAGGATGCGCAGGCAGCGCTGCGGGCTGAGGTTCCACTCCTTGGCGAGCGGGGTGCCCTCGAACGGGATCAGGAAGTTGACCGGGACGGAGTCCGAGCCGAGCTCGCGCAGCGCGAACACCACGTCGACCAGGTCCTCGTCGTTCTCGCCCATGCCGGCGATCAGGCCGGAGCAGGCGGACAGACCCGCGCCGTGCGCCTTCTGCACGGTGTCCACCCGGTCCGCGTAGGTGTGGGTGGTGGTGATGTCGCCGTAGGTCTTCTCGGAGGTGTTGAGGTTGTGGTTGTAGGCGTCGGCGCCGGCCGCCTTCAGCCGCTCCGCCTGGTTGTCGGAGAGCAGGCCGAGGCAGACGCAGATCTCGACCTCGGGGTCGGCGTCCTTGATGGCGGCCATGGTGTCGGTGACCCGGTCGATGTCGCGGTCCGTGGGGCCGCGGCCGCTGGCGACCAGGCACACGCGCTTGGCGCCGCCGGCCACCCCGGCGCGGGCCGCCTCGGCGGCCTGGTCGGGCTTGAGCCAGGTGTACTTGAGGATCTCGGCCTTGGAGCCCAGCCGCTGCGAGCAGTAGTTGCAGTCCTCCGGGCAGAGCCCGCTCTTGAGGTTCACCAGGTAGTTGAGCTTCACGCGTCGGCCGAACCACCTCCGGCGGACCTTGCCGGCCGCGGCGACGACGTCCAGCAGCTCGTCGTCGGTGGTGGCGAGGACGGCCAGGGCCTCCTCGCGGGTCGGGACTTCGCCGCGCAGGCCCTTGGCGGTGAGGGTATCGAGCAGATCCATGGGGCCGATCCTGCCTGGTGGCGCTCGAATGGCGCCAGAGGGAACCCGCCAGAAGATCGGCGGAAGGATGTGCCACTTGCCACAGTGTCGAAGCTCACGGTGTCGTCGCTGGTCACAAGCTTGACGCCGGTGCGAATCGGAGGTTACCGGCCGGTAGGGCGCGGTCGCGGCGAAGGGCCGGACGGGCCGGCGCAGGGCGGTCGCCGGTACGCGCGCCGGACGGTCGCGGGCGCCGGCACGCGGCGGTGACCGGCAACCCCCCACCCCGTGATCCACGCCACCCGACGGTTGCTTAGAATCTGCGCCATGACCACGCAGGGGGAGCGCACCCCGACTCCGGGAGAGGGCCAGAACGGCCAGGCAGTGCGGCGGACCGGCGGGGCCCCCGCCGGCGCGGGCACGGACCTGAGCGGCAGTCGGGTCGGCGGCAGGGGTAGGCGGCTGACGGCCCGCCGGGCCGTGGGCTGGGTCGTCGTGGTGGGAGTGGTGGCCGCCGGCGGATGGATCATCACCCGCCCGATGCCCGGCGACTACATACCCGGGCTCGGCCCGTCCAGCAAGGACGCGGCCAGGACGCCGCCGGTGGTGGGGACCCCGCCGCCGCGCACCGACCCCGAGGGCCTCAATGCCGACAGCCTCTTCCCCGCCCAGCGGCCGGTCGAGGCCGCTGGGTACAAGGCCCGGCGTGGCGCCATCCGGCAGGGCGGCAACTGCACCGAGGTGCTGCAGGACCGCACCCAGGAACTGCTCAAGGACACCGGCTGCCAGGCCTACCTGACCGTCAGCTTCACCGGCCAGGACCGCCCGGTGCTCAGCAGTGTCACCGTCCTGCGCTTCGGCGACCAGGCCGCCGCCACCCGGGCCGCCGACACCCTGCGCGGCAAGCCCGGCGCGCTCGCCTTCATCCTTCCGGACACCAACGCCGCCCCCGCGCCGTCCTCCGGCGGGCCCAAGTCGGCCGAGCCGCGGGTCGAGGCGGTCGGGCACTACGTGACGGTGGTGAGCTCCCGGCTCAGCGACGCCCGCACGCCCGGCCCCGGCACCGCGTCCACCCCGGCCGCGACATCGTCGGGCCCGGCGCTCACCACCGAGCAGACCCTGGAGGAGGCGACCCGCGCGCTCTCCTACGCGGCGGGCGCGCCGTTCGTCTGGATGTGACGCCGCGCCGGCCCCCCGCTCCGGGGGGCCGGCGACTCCGCAAGCGGGGGTTGACGATCCGTCAGCCGCCCAGCCGGTCCACCGCGGTGACCCGCAGCACCGCCCGGCCCTCCTCGTCCGAGCCGTACAGGTCGACCTCGGCGCTGATGCCCCAGTCGTGGTCGCCCTCCGGGTCGTCGAAGATCTGCCGGACCTTCCAGGCGGAGTCCTCCTCCTCGATGATCAGCATCTTGGGGCCGCGCGCGTTCGGGCCGGTGCCGAGGTCGTCGTACTCCTCCCAGTACCCGTCCATGGCGTCCGCCCAGCGGTCCGCGTCCCAGCCGTACGAGCCGTCCAGCTCGGCGAGCTCCGCGTAGTGCTCCAGCGCGCACAGCTCGACCCGGCGGAACAGCTCGTTGCGCACCAGCACCCGGAACGCCCGCGCGTTCGCCGTCACCGGCGCCGGCTTGTCGTCCAGCGTCACCTCGGGGGCCTGCGGGTCCGTCGGGTTGGCCAGCTGCTCCCACTCGTCCAGCAGGCTGGAGTCGACCTGGCGGACCAGTTCGCCGAGCCAGGCGATGACGTCCTTCAGGTCGTCGGTCTTCACGTCCTCGGGGACGGTCTGCTCCAGCGCCTTGAACGCGCCCGCCAGGTAGCGCAGCACGATGCCCTCGGTGCGCGCCAGCTCGTAGAAGCCGACGTAGTCCGAGAAGGTCATCGCCCGCTCGTACAGGTCGCGGACCACCGACTTCGGCCGCAGCTCGTGGTCGCCGATCCACGGGTGCGCCCGGCGGTACACCTCGTACGCGTGGGTGAGCAGCTCCTCCAGCGGCTTCGGGTAGGTGATCTCCTGGAGCCGCTCCATCCGCTCCTCGTACTCGATCCCGTCGCGCTTCATCTCGCCGATGGCCTCGCCGCGCGCCTTGTTCTGCTGCGCGGCGAGGATCTGGCGCGGGTCGTCGAGGGTCGCCTCGACCACCGAGATCACGTCCATCGCGTACGAGGGCGAGGTCGGGTCGAGGAGCTCGAAGGAGGCCAGGGCGAAGGTGGAGAGCGGCTGGTTGAGCGCGAAGTTCTCCTGGAGGTCGAGCGTCAGGCGCACGATCCGGCCCTCGGCGTCCGGCTCCGGCAGCCGCTCGACCACGCCGCCCTGCAGCAGGGAGCGGTAGATCGCGATCGCGGTGCGGATGTGCCGGCGCTGCGCCGCGCGGTCCTCGTGGTTGTCGGTGAGGAGCTTGCGCATCGCCTCGAAGGCGTTGCCGGGGCGGCCGATCACCGACAGCAGCATCGCGTGGCTCACCTTGAACCGGGAGACCAGCGGCTCCGGGTCGGCGCCGATCAGCTTGTCGAAGGTCTCCTCGGTCCAGCCGACGAAGCCCTCCGGCGCCTTCTTGCGCACCACCTTGCGCTTCTTCTTCGGGTCGTCCCCGGCCTTGGCGATCGCCTTGTCGTTCTCGATCACGTGCTCGGGCGCCTGCGCCACCACCTGGCCGACGGTGTCGAACCCGGCCCGGCCCGCGCGCCCGGCGATCTGGTGGAACTCCCGGGCGCGCAGGATCCGCACCCGCTGCCCGTCGTACTTCGACAGGGCGGTGAACAGCACCGTGCGGATCGGCACGTTGACGCCGACACCGAGCGTGTCCGTCCCGCAGATCACCTTCAACAGGCCCGCCTGGGCGAGGCGTTCGACCAGCCGGCGGTACTTCGGCAGCATGCCCGCGTGGTGCACGCCGATGCCGTGGCGCACGAAACGGGACAGGTTGCGGCCGAACTTGGTGGTGAAGCGGAAACCGCCGATCAGGTCGGCGATGGCGTCCTTCTCCGCCTTCGAGCACATGTTGATGCTCATCAGCGACTGCGCCCGGTCCACCGCCTCCTTCTGCGTGAAGTGCACCACGTAGACCGGCGCCTGGCCGGTCTGCAGCAGCTCCTCCAGGGTGTCGTGCATCGTGGTGCGGCGGTACTCGTAGAACAGCGGCACCGGGCGGGTCGTGTTGCGCACCACCGTCGTCGGGCGGCCCGTCCGGCGGGTCAGGTCCTCCTCGAAGCGGCGCACGTCGCCGAGCGTCGCCGACATCAGCAGGAACTGCGCCTGCGGCAGCTCCAGCAGCGGGATCTGCCAGGCCCAGCCGCGGTCCGGCTCCGCGTAGAAGTGGAACTCGTCCATGACCACCTGGCCGACATCCGCCCGGAGGCCGTCGCGCAGCGCGATCTGCGCCAGCACCTCGGCCGTGCAGCAGATGATCGGCGCGGTCGGGTTCACGCTCGCGTCGCCGGTCATCATGCCGACCTGCTCGGTGCCGAACATCTTGACCAGGTCGAAGAACTTCTCCGACACCAGCGCCTTGATCGGCGCCGTGTAGAACGTCCGCTTCCCCTCCGCCAGCGCCGCGAAGTGCGCGCCCGCCGCCACCAGGCTCTTGCCCGACCCGGTCGGCGTCGCCAGGATCACGTTGTTCCCCGACACCAGCTCGATCAGCGCCTCCTCCTGCGCCGGGTACAGCGTGATCCCGCGCTCCTCCGCCCACGCGGCGAAGGTCTCGTACAGCGCATCGGGCGTGGCGGGCTTCGGCATCAGATCAAGGAGGGTCACCCGGCTATCTTGCCTGCTCGCCGCCACCCCCGGCAAAGCCCGCCCTCCGCCGGCACCCGCCCCGGGACTGTCCGGATCGCTGCACCGGCGGCCGCGAAGCTGTGCGCGGCCGCACATTGATCGCGGCGGCGGGGCCGTGCCAGAGTGCCGGGCATGGTCCAACCGCTCGCGTCCGGAACGCACACCACCGACCTCGCCCCGGCGGCCGTCTTCGACTGGCTCGACGAGGCCGCCGAGCTGCGGGCCGAGGCCGGGCTGACCCGCCGGCTGCGCAGCCGCACGGCACAGGACCCGGTGCTCGACCTGGCCGGGAACGACTACCTGGGGCTGACCAGGCACCCGGCGGTGACGCAGGCGGCGGCCGAGGCGGCGCTGCGCTGGGGCGGAGGATCGACCGGGTCGCGGCTGGTGACCGGGACGACCGCGCTGCACACCGAACTGGAGGAGGAGCTCGCCGCGTTCTGCGGGGTCGAGGCGGCGCTGGTGTTCTCCTCCGGGTACACCGCCAACCTGGCCGCGCTGACCGCGCTCACCGACCCGGACACGCTGATCGTGTCGGACGCCTACAACCACGCCTCGCTGATCGACGGCTGCCGGCTCGCCCGCGCCGACGTCCACCGGGCCCCGCACAGCGACCCGCAGGCCGTCCGGGAGGCGCTGGAGCACCGGACGCAGCGGCGGGCGCTGGTGGTCAGCGACTCGGTGTTCTCGGTGGACGGCGACGCCGCCCCGCTGGCCGGGCTGTCCGCCGCCGCCCGGGCGCACGGCGCCGCGCTGCTGGTCGACGACGCGCACGGGCTGGGCGTCCTCGGCCCCGGCGGCGCCGGGGCGCTCGCGGCGGCCGGGCTCGCCGGGCAGCCGGACACCGTCGCCACCGTCACGCTCTCCAAGTCGCTCGGCTCGCAGGGCGGCGCCGTGCTCGGGCCGCGCCGGGTGATCCGCCACCTCACCGAGACCGCCCGCACCTTCATCTTCGACACCGGCCTCGCCCCGGCCGCCGTCGCCGCCGCCCTCGCCGCGCTGCGCCTGCTGCGCGCCGAGCCGCACCGCGCCGACCGCACCCGCGAGGTGGCCCGCGGCCTCGCGGCCCGGCTGACCGCCGCCGGGCTCCGGGCCTGCGAGCCGGACGCGGCCGTGGTGTCGGTGCGCGCCCCGGGCGCGGAGGCCGCCGTCGCCTGGGCCGCCGACTGCCGGCGGGCCGGGCTCGCCGTCGGCTGCTTCCGCCCGCCGTCCGTGCCGGACGGGGTGTCCCGGCTGCGGCTGACCGCGCGCGGGGACCTGACGGACGCGCAGCTCGCGGAGGCGGTCCGGATCATCGCCGAGCTGGCGCCGGAGGGCGCCCGGGTCGGCTGACACCTGCCGGGAGGGGCGCGCGGCGGCTGCCCGTTTGGCCGCCCGGCTGCCTGCTTGGCCGCCCGCTTGGCCGCCCGCTTGGCCGCCCGTGCAACCGTCCGGCCGTCGGTGACGTCACCCCAGCGGGGGTGAGCCGATGGGGGTGGCGGTGCGGCGGTGGGGGCCGGTGGCGGCCGGGGTGCTGCTGGTGTGGCTGGCCGGATGGCTGGTGGGCGGGCCGGTGCGGCAGTTCGGGCAGGCGGCGGGCCTGGTGGGGGTGCCCGGGACGTTCCGGGCGGAGCGGTGTCTGATCCCGGCGTACGAGGACGGCCCACCCCCCTCGGACTGCCGGGGCGCGTTCCGCCCGGACGGCGGGGGCCCGGCGCACGAGCACGCCCGGATATGGGCGGGCGCGCCGGTCGGCGAGGACGTCTGGGCGGTGTGCGAGGGCGACGAGTGCCACCTGGTGTCGGACGCCGAGGTCGCGCGGACGGTGATGCTGCTGGCGCTGGCCCTGGCACCGGGGGTGGCGGGCGTGCTGCTGACCGGCGTCGGCCTGCGCGCGCGGCGGGTCGGCCGGGGGCTGCTGCTCTCCGGCGCGGTCGGGGGCGTCCTGCTGTTCACCCTGGTGGTGCTGGGCGGCGTCCTCTGGTTCGTGCTGGCCATGACGGGGGTGTGAAGACACGCCCTACGCTTTCCGGGCCCGGCTGGGCTGCACCCTGGTCGGCTCGCCGGCCGCCTTGGGGTGGTCGGGCGGGTACGGGAGCTCGCCGAGGCCCTCGTCGCGCAGCTGCTTGTCGTACAGCTCCAGCAGGCCGTCCAGACGGTACGCCCGACCGTCCATCCCGGCGTTCAGGTCGCCGAGTTCGGCGAAGCGGGCGGGGACGGTGCGCAGGTCGAAGTCCTCGGGGGAGGCGTCGTCGAGCTCCTCCCAGCGCAGCGGGGTCGAGGCGGTGGCGCGCGGGCGGGCGCGCAGGGAGTAGGCGGAGGCGATGGTGCGGTCGCGGGCCATCTGGTTGTAGTCGACGAAGATCCGCTCACCGCGCTCCTCCTTCCACCAGGCGGTGGTGACCTGCCCGGGCATGCGCTGCTCCAGCACCCGGCCGAGGGCGATCACCGCGTGCCGGCCGTCGGTGAAGGTCCACTCGGGCGCCAGCGGGACGTACACGTGCAGGCCGCGCCCGCCGGAGGACTTGGGCCAGCCGCGCAGCCCGTACTCCTCCAGCAGGGCGCGCAGTTCGTGGGCGGCGCGGACGGCGTCGTGGAAGTCGGTGCCGGGCTGCGGGTCGAGGTCGATGCGCAGCTCGTCGACGTGCTCGGTGTCGGAGCGGCGGACCGGCCAGGGGTGGAAGGTGAGGCAGCCGAGGTTGGCGGCCCACAGCACGGCGGCCGGCTCGGTGGGGCAGATCTCGTCGGCGGAGCGGCCGCTGGGGAAGTTGATCCGGGCGGTGGGCAGCCAGTCCGGCAGGCCCTTGGGGGCGCGTTTCTGGTAGAAGAACTCGCCGTCCACGCCGTCCGGGAAGCGCTGCAGGGTGGTGGGCCGGTCGCGCAGTCCGCGCAGCACCCCGTCGGCGACGGCCAGGTAGTACTGCGCGACGTCCAGCTTGGTGAAGCCGCGCTCGGGGTAGTACACCTTGTCCGGGTTCGACAGCCGGACGCTGCGCCCGGCGACATCCAGTTCCACGGCTGAGCCCATGCCCCTCACGCTAAGGGCGCCGTGCCCCGCGCGCGTCTTTTCGTCGTGCGCCCGATCCTCGCGCGCCCTTTCGCCGTACGCCCTTTCGTCGCGCGCCTTCCGGCCGTGCGCGCGAGGATCGGAGCCATGGACCTGCCCGTGATGCCGCCGGTGGCGCCGATGCTCGCCAAGTCGGTGGCGAAGATCCCGCCGGGGATGCAGTACGAGGCCAAGTGGGACGGCTTCCGGACGATCGTGTTCCGCGACGGCGACGAGGTGGAGCTCGGCAGCCGCACCGGCAAACCGCTGACCAGGTACTTCCCCGAGCTGGTCGCCGCGCTGCGGCGGGAGCTGCCGCCGCGCTGCGTGCTGGACGGCGAGGTGGTGATCGCCCGGGACGGCCGGCTGCGGTTCGAGGAACTGCTGGAGCGCATCCACCCGGCGGCCAGCCGGGTGCGGCTGCTCGCGGAGCGGACGCCCGCCTCCTTCATCGCCTTCGACCTGCTCGCGCTCGGTGACGCCCCGCTGCTGGACGAGCCGCTGTCGGTGCGCCGCGCGGCCCTGGAGGCGGCGCTCGGCGCCGCCCGCGACCCGGTGTTCACTGCCCCCGCCTCCACCGACCGGGACGTGGCGCAGACCTGGTTCGCCGAGTACGAGGGCGCCGGGCTGGACGGCGTGGTGGCCAAGCCGCTGGACCAGCCGTACCGGCCGGGCGAGCGGACCATGTTCAAGATCAAGCACGAGCGCACCGCCGACTGCGTGGTGGCCGGCTACCGCGAGCACAAGAGCGGCCCGGTGGTCGGCTCGCTGCTGCTGGGCATCAACGACGCCGAGGGCCGGCTCCAGCACGTCGGCGTCTGCGCCGCGTTCTCGATGGCCCGCCGCCGCGAACTCGCCGAGGAACTGGCCCCGTTGCGGATGACCGACCTCTCCCGCCACCCGTGGGGCGGCTGGGCCGACGAGGCGGCGCACGCCGAGGGCCGGCTGCCGGGCGCGGTCAGCCGGTGGACCGGCGGCAAGGACCTCTCCTGGGTCGCGCTGCGCCCCGAGCGGGTGGTCGAGGTCGCCTACGACCACATGGAGGGCACCCGCTTCCGGCACACCGCGCAGTTCCGCCGCTGGCGGCCGGACCGCACGCCGGAGAGCTGCACCTACGCGCAGCTGGAGGAGCCCGTCTCCTACGATCTGGCCCGCGTACTGGGCAGTTGACGGCACGTCGGAGGCCCGGCCCGGTGATCCGGGCCGGGCCTCCGGCGGGTCTGGCGTCCAGACGTTCAGGCGGTCTGGTGCTCAGGCGTTGACCGTGGTCGGCGCGCCGGAGGCGGGCCCCGGGGCGCCGGGCGAGGCCGGGGACGAGGCCGACCCCGATCCCGAGGGCGAGAGCGAGGGCGACGGTGACGCGGACCCCGAGGACGAGGCCGACGGCGAGGCGGTGTTCACGGGCGGGATCGAGTAGACGTTCTTCGGCGAGACGATCTGCGTGATCGCCTTCGCGAACAGCGAGGACGGCTCCGAACCCCGGTACGGCACATCGGTGTTGAGCAGCACCACCAGGGTGGCCTGGGACTGCGGCAGGTACACCGCCACGGTCTCGTAACCGGGCAGCGAGCCGTTGTGCCCGATCCACCCGTTGTTGTTGAACAGCCCGAGGCCGTAGCCGACGCCGGGGTCGCCGGTCGGCTGGGTCTTCAACCGCTGGGACTGGGTGTCCTGCTTCAGCAGGGAGCCGGTGGCCAGGGACTTCGTCCAGTTCTGCAGGTCGGTGAGGTTGGAGATGACCGCCCCGGCCGACCAGGCCCAGGACGGGTTCCAGTCGGTGGCGTCCGTGGTCTGGCCGTTGGGAGTCTGGTCGGTGTAGCCGCGGGCGTGCGGGTCGGGGAAGGTCGCGTCGGTCGGGAAGACCGTCCCGTTCAGCCCGGCCTGGCTGAACACCTGGTCCTTGAGGAACTGGTCCACGGGCTCCCCGCCGGCCTTCTCGATGACCTTGCCGAGCAGGATGTAGTTGCTGTTGCTGTACTGGAACTTGCTGCCCGGCGGGAAGTTCGCCGGGTGCTTGTACCCGTAGGCGAGCAGCTGGTCGGGCGTGAACACCCGGTTCGGGTCGCTGATCAGCGCGTTCACGAAGTCCGGGTCGGAGGTGTACGGGAACAGGCCGCTGCGCATCCCGGCGAGCTGGCGGATGGTGATGTTGTCGCCGCCGGGCACGCCGTCCACGTACTTGGAGACCGGGTCGTCCAGGCCCACCTTGCCCTGGTCGACCAGCCGCAGCACGCCGGTCGCCGTGAAGGTCTTGGTCACGCTGCCGATCCGCATGTTCAGATCGGGCGACATCGGGGTGCCGGACTTGTCGGCCTGGCCGAAGGCCCGTTGGTAGCTGCCGTCGGGGGTGGTGATCCCGACGATCACGCCGGGGGTGGAGGTCTGGTTCAGCACCTGCTTGATCGCGGCGTCCAGCTGTTTGGCGACGTCGGGGGTCAGCGGCACCACCGCGCCGGCCGAGCCGCTCGCGGCGCCCGGGCCGGCGGTGGAGCCCGACGCGGACGGGCTGAGCGCGGCCGGCTCGGCGGTGAGGGCCGCGCCGCCGGCCGGCCGGTTCGGCGGCGACCCGCCGGAGCAGGCCGCGGTCGCGAGCAGGCCGGTCAGCACCAGGGCGGCGCAGGCCGCTCGGCGGGTGGAACGGGACGCGGCCGGATGCGGCCGTCGGATCGTGGTCATAGGTCGAGGCGCCTCTCTGCGGCGGACGGCCCCGGAGCGCTGCTCCACGAGGCCGACGGGGGAGCGCCGCCACCGTAAGCACCGCCGGTGCGGCCCCGCGCGTCGGCCGCCGCGGGGCTGACCCGAACGGACCCAGCGGTCAGCCGACTGCCCCAGCCGGCTGGCGCACATCGCCTCCCGTGTTGTCAAGGACCGCTGCCCACTGGGGGATTGGTGTCGCGGAAGCGGGCTCGCGCTCGGCCGAACAGGTGAGCACCGGCATGCCGCACCCGCCCCCGGCCCCAGCTCGGGCACGATCGTTTAGCCCAGCTGTGGCCGCCCTTAAGAATTCCTCGATGGACCGAACCCGCTCTCACCAGGCAGATTGCTGCCTGCCCGGAACGCGTCCGCCAGGAACGGCCACACCGGGGCCACTCGGCCTGCCCACCCGCGAAGGCCGCCCCACTCGCACGTCAGGAGCCGTCGCCCGTGAAGGCACTCGTCAAGCAGAAGGCCGAGCCCGGGCTCTGGCTGGTGGACGTCCCGAAGCCGGAGATCGGCCCCGGCGAGGTGCTGATCAAGGTGCTGCGGACCGGCATCTGCGGCACCGACCTGCACATCCGCAACTGGGACGGCTGGGCCCAGCAGACCATCACGACCCCGCTGGTGCTCGGCCACGAGTTCGTCGGCGAGGTCGCCGAGATCGGCGCCGGCGTCGCGGACATCGCGGTCGGCGACCGGGTCAGCGGCGAGGGCCACCTGGTCTGCGGCAAGTGCCGCAACTGCCAGGCCGGCCGCCGCCACCTGTGCCGCAACACGGTCGGCCTCGGCGTCGGCCGGGACGGCGCCTTCGCCGAGTACGTGGCCCTGCCCGCCTCCAACGTCTGGGTGCACCGGGTGCCGGTCGACCTGGACGTGGCCGCGATCTTCGACCCGTTCGGCAACGCCGTCCACACCGCGCTCTCCTTCCCGCTGGTCGGCGAGGACGTGCTGATCACCGGCGCGGGCCCGATCGGCATCATGGCGGCCGCCGTCGCCAAGCACGCCGGCGCCCGCAACGTGATGATCACCGACGTCTCCCCGTACCGCCTCGATCTGGCCCGGGAGGTCGGCGTCACGCTGGCGCTGAACGTCGCCGAGCACACCATCGAGGAGGGCCAGCAGAAGCTCGGCCTGCGCGAGGGCTTCGACGTCGGCCTGGAGATGTCCGGCCGCCCCGAGGCGATGCAGTCGATGATCGCCAACATGACCCACGGCGGGAAGATCGCCGTGCTCGGCCTGCCCGCCGAGCAGTTCCCGATCGACTGGGCCTCGGTCGTCACCTCGATGATCACCATCAAGGGCATCTACGGCCGCGAGATGTTCGAGACCTGGTACGCGATGTCCGTGCTGCTGGAGGGCGGGCTGGACCTCGCCCCGGTGATCACCGGCCGGTACGCCGCCGACGACTTCGCGGCCGCCTTCGACGAGGCCGCCAGCGGCCGCTGCGGCAAGATCATCCTCGACTGGACCGCCTGAGCCCCCCCGTTCGTCCTCGTTAGGAGTCCGCAGTGTTCGACAACGTGCGCGCCGACATCGCCATCACCCTCGACGAGATCCGCGAGGCCGGGCTCTTCAAGCCCGAGCGGGTCATCGGCACCCCGCAGAGCGCCGCGGTCACCGTCACCGGCGGCGGCCGCCCCGGTGAGGTGCTGAACTTCTGCGCCAACAACTACCTCGGCCTGGCCGACCACCCCGAGGTGCTCGCCGCCGCCAAGGACGCGCTGGACCGCTGGGGCTACGGCATGGCCTCGGTGCGCTTCATCTGCGGCACCCAGGACGTCCACAAGGCGCTGGAGGACCGGCTCTCGGCCTTCCTGGGCCAGGAGGACACCATCCTGTACTCCTCCTGCTTCGACGCCAACGGCGGCGTCTTCGAGACCCTGCTCGACGACCGCGACGCCGTCATCTCCGACGCGCTCAACCACGCGAGCATCATCGACGGCATCCGCCTCAGCAAGGCCCGCCGCCACCGCTACGCCAACCGCGACCTGGCCGACCTGGAGCAGCAGCTCAAGGAGACCCAGGACGCCCGCCGCCGCCTGATCGTCACCGACGGCGTGTTCTCGATGGACGGCTACGTCGCCCCGCTGCGCGAGATCTGCGACCTGGCCGACCGCTACGACGCCATGGTCATGGTCGACGACTCGCACGCCGTCGGCTTCGTCGGCCCCGGCGGCCGCGGCACCCCCGAACTGCACGGCGTGATGGACCGCGTGGACATCATCACCGGCACCCTCGGCAAGGCGCTCGGCGGCGCCTCCGGCGGCTACGTCGCCGCCCGCCGGGAGATCGTCGCCCTGCTGCGCCAGCGCTCCCGCCCGTACCTGTTCTCCAACTCGCTCGCCCCGGTGATCGCGGCGGCCTCGCTGAAGGTGCTCGACCTGGTCGAGCAGTCCAACGAGCTGCGCGAGCGGCTGGCGGCCAACACGGCGCTGTTCCGCAGCAGGATGACCGAGGCCGGCTTCGAGATCCTGCCGGGCGACCACCCGATCGCCCCGGTGATGATCGGCGACGCGGCCAAGGCCGGCCGGCTCGCCGAACTGCTGCTGGAGCGCGGCGTGTACGTGATCGGCTTCTCGTTCCCGGTGGTCCCGCACGGCCAGGCCCGGATCCGGGTGCAGCTGTCCGCCGCGCACTCCACCGAGGACGTCGAGCGCGCCGTCGCCGCCTTCGTCGACGCGCGCGCCGCGCTGGGCGAGTAGGCCCTGTCCGGCGACGAGTAAGCCGGCAGCCCCATGAGCTGCCCGCGGGCCGGTC